>JAHDCH010000296.1 GCA_020629995.1 Pseudaestuariivita sp.
TACGGCAAGGCCTTTGAAGCCTGGCGCGATGCGTCGCCCCATTGGGCGGCGTATATGCGGCACGCTTTTGTCGAAGGGCTGAAGGACGGGACGCTGCCGCGCGCGGCGTTCCTGCATTATCTGGTGCAGGATTATGTGTTCCTCGTGCATTTCTCGCGGGCGTGGTCGCTGGCGGTGGTCAAGTCCGAGACGCTGGACGAGATGAAGGTCTGTGCGGGCACGGTGGATGCGCTGGTGAACCACGAGATGGCGCTGCATGTGCAGACCTGCGCGGGCGAAGGGATCAGCGAAGAGCAGCTGTTCAGCGCGGTCGAAGAGGTCGAGAACCTCGCCTACACGCGCTTTGTCATGGACAGCGGCGTGCAGGGGGATTTCCTTGACATGATGGCGGCGCTGGCGCCTTGCGTCATGGGCTATGGCGAGATCGGCGCGCGGCTGGCGGGCTCTGGCGGGCCGTACGCTGACTGGATCGAGACTTATGCGGGCGAAGAATATCAGGACGTGTGCCGCACAGCGGGCGCGATGATTGATGGCGCGGTGGCGCGCAGGGCCGGGCCGGTGGGCGAGGGGCCGCGCTGGGCGGGCCTGCAGGCGCGGTTTGATACGGCGACACGGCTTGAAGTGGGCTTTTGGGACATGGGGCTGCGCGGGGCGTGAGCAAGCCGCCGGGCATAGGCGTGACCGGGTCTCTGACGCTTGGCGGGCAGCGGCTGTTTGACGGGCTTGATCTGCGCGTCCCGGCGGGGGAGTGGACCTGTTTGCTCGGGCCGTCCGGCGTGGGTAAGTCGACCATTTTGCGGCTGATCCTCGGGCTCGAGACGGGCGGCGTTCTGGATGGCGAAGTGACCGCCAGCGATGGCGCGCCGCTGGCGCCGCGCTGCGGGTACATGGCGCAGGAGGATCTGCTGCTGCCGTGGCGCGATGTGCGCGGGAACGTGGCGCTGGGCGCGGATCTGCGCGGTGAGGCGCGGGGCGACGTGGATGCGCTGATCGCAAGGGTCGGGCTGGCCGAGCATGCGGGCAAGACGCCGCGCGCTTTGTCGGGCGGGATGCGGCAGAGGGTGGCTCTGGCGCGGACGCTGCGGGAGGATCGGCCTGTTGTGTTGCTGGATGAGCCGTTTTCGGCGCTGGACGCGGGCACGCGGGCCGAGATGCAGGAGCTGGCGGCCGAGGTGCTGCGCGGGCGCACGGTGCTGCTGGTGACGCATGATCCGGCCGAGGCGATCCGGCTGGGGCATCATGTGAAGGTGCTGACGACCGAGGGGCTGGAGGATTGGCCTTTGCCCGAGGGGGAGCCGATCCGGGCGACCGATGCGCCCGAGGTGCTGAGCGCGCAGGCGGCGCTGCTGAAGCATTTGCGAAAGGTGCGGGCATGAGGCGGCTGGATATCCTGATGGCGCTGGTGGTGGGCCTGTCGGTCTGGCAGGTGATTGTCTGGCTGTCGGGCGTGCCGCATTTCATCCTGCCGGCGCCGGGGCGCGTGGCGCAGACGATGTTCGAGAGCCGCGAGATCATCTGGGAGAACCTGCTGGTCACCGCATGGGAGGTCGCGCTGGGGCTGGTGATCGGAACGGGGCTGGGCGTGGCGACGGCGATCCAGCTGGCGCTGTCGAAGACGGCAGAGCGGATCATGCTGCCCATTCTTGTGTTCACGCAGGCGGTGCCGGTGTTCGCGCTGGCGCCGGTGCTGACGCTGTGGCTGGGCTATGGGATCGCGTCCAAGATCGCGATGGCGGTGCTGATCATCTATTTCCCGGTGACCTCGGCGTTCTACGATGGTTTGCGCGCGACGCCGCGGGGGATGGTCGATCTGGCGCGCGTGATGGGCGCGTCCGAGACGCGGCTGCTTTGGCGCGTGCGGGTGCCGCACGCGGTGCCGTCGCTGGGGACAGGGCTGCGGCTGGCGGCGGTTTATGCGCCGATTGGGGCCGTCATTGGCGAGTGGGTCGGGGCGTCGAAGGGGCTTGGCTATCTGATGCTGCTGGCCAATGGGCGGGCGAAGATTGACCTGATGTTTGCGGCGCTTGTGACCCTGGCATGCCTGACGGTGCTGCTGCACTGGGGGGTCGGAAAACTGGCCGCGCGGCTCGATCGGTTTGCGCGCGGGGGGTGACCTTTTTTCGAGCGAAAAAAGGTCAGCGCCAGTCCGGGCCGCGGGGCGTGGTGACGTATTCGGGCCAGGGAAGATCGGTGGGCGGAGCGTAGTCGCAAAGCGGCGAGGTTGGGCTTTCTGATGTGCGGCGGGCGAACTCGTCGCGCCCTTTCGTGCGCGCCTCGTCATCTTGCAGCAGTCGGAGCGCGGAGAGGGCCAGCACCTGAGCCGCCGTTTCGACCATTGGGTCGATGCAGGGCGAAAGGCCGCCCAGAGCGTTCATCACCCAAGGGGGATAGGGCCCGCCACGCAAGGTGGGCCGGGCGATGTAGAGCCGGGCGGTGGGCGCGTGCCAGCACATCTCGGTGTAATCGTCCGAGGTGCTGTTGAGTTGGTTTGGAGGCAGTGCGTCGCGCAGTTGGGCCTCGGCTTCCCGGGGGTCGGTCAGTTGTGTCAGGGCCGGGAGCCAGGGGTTGTCCATGGGCGGAGTGCCGGCGTTTGACTGGATTTCGCGGGCGAGGGTGGTGGCCTCGGCGTTCCACGAAGGGGCGCCAACGGTCTGAAGGGCCTCCCAGACGACACGGGCGATGGCATGGTTCGGAAGGCCGGGGCGAGATTTGCTGACCCAGACGCGCTGGACCGCGCAGCCGGTGAGGGCGGCGGCGGCCTCGGCGCATTGGTCGAGCATTGCGGTCACCTGTTCGGCCTCGGCGATTGTCGCCGTGCGGATCATGTACTGAAGATGCGTTTCGCGCGCCGGCAGGTTGTCGGCGGTGGCATGGCCGGGGCCGAGGATCGCTTCGGAAATCGACCAGCCGCCGCGATGAGGCAACATCGCGTCGCGCAGGGCGCGGGCGGAGTGGTACATGTGGACCAGAGCGTCCTGAGCGCCCGGGGCGCGGACGTCGGAATGGGCCTGAGGGATGGGAGGGGCTGACGCACTGAGGGCGGAGCCGGGAGTAGGTCGGCTGCTCGTCAGCCGACGCCCGCCCCAAAGATGGGGCGCATCGCAGGTGAAGCGGTAGACCATCGAATAGGCCGCACCGCAGTGGGTGTCCCACCGGACCGTGTTGCACAGAGGGTCCATGTAATAGGGGTGGAACGACAGGGCGGCGTCGAGCCCGTCGTAATACCCGCGGGCGGCGTGGATGGGTTTGGACCCGCGCACCTTTTCGGCGGGCTCACCGGTAAAGCGCAGGGTGCCGGGGATGCCGTGCCGCTCCATCGCGGCCTTGGTCGCCAGAAGGCCGCCAAGAGCGCCGACGCCGAGGCCCGAGTGCGGGTCGGTGTGGCCGCCTGCCGACAGGGGCAGGCCAGAGCGCGGGGCCTCATGGGTGGCGGCGGCCTGGCATTGGCCGGGGATGCCGTCGTATTCGGCGTACATCAGGATCGTGGGGCCGGGGCCGTTCGTCCAGTGCGCGCAAAAGGCGGTGGGCATGCCGCCCGAGCCTTCTTCGACGTCGAACCCTTCGGCGCGCAGTCGGGTGACGTACCATGCCGCCGATTGGTATTCGCGCCAAGCGGTCTCGCCATAGTCAAAGATCGTCGCGGTGGCGGCGCTCAGGTCCGAGCGGTGGGCGGTGACCCATGCGCGGGCGGTGGCTTCGGCGCTCATGCCGACAGATCGCGGTGCACCATCTCGATCGCGCGCCCCAAGCGGTCGACGATGGTGTCGACAT
>JAHDCH010000297.1 GCA_020629995.1 Pseudaestuariivita sp.
ACCAGCGGCCGACGATGTAGTGGCCGTATTCGTGCACCGCGACGATGATCGACAAGGCCACGACAAAAGACGCCAGCAAAAAGATCAGCGAGCCGAAATTGGAAAGTAACGATACGATATCCACCGATGCGCCTGCCTTTTATTTGTTTTGCTGCGCCATGAGACCTGCCGCCGTCTGACGGGCGAGATGATCCACCGCGCGCACGTTATCAAGGGTGAATTCGGCATCAATATGACCGGGTGACGCGGAAATGGCCACCAGCGTTTCCTCGACGATGCGCGCCATGTCGAGAAATCCGATACGCCGGTCGAGGAACCCGTCCAGCGCCGTTTCCTTGGCCGCGTTGAACACCGCACCGCTCAGACCGCCCGCCTCCATGACTTCGCGCGCCAGCCGCAGCGCGGGATAGCGCGCCGGATCCGCTTCGCGGAAGGTGAATTGCCCCAGCTTGACAAAATCGAGCCGTTCGACCGGCAGCGCCCGGCGTTCGGGCCAGTTCAGCGCAAAGCCGATGGCATGACGCATATCCGGCGGGCCCACATGCGCCATCAACGCTCCGTCGCCAAACCCGACCATGGCGTGGATCATGCTTTCGGGGTGGATCACGGCTTCGATACGGGCCGGGTCGATGTCGAAAAACTCGCGCGTTTCAATCAGTTCCATCGCCTTGTTGAACAGGCTGGCGCTGTCGATGGTGATCCGCTGGCCCATGTCCCAATTGGGATGGGTGGCGGCCTGTTCGGGCGTGGCGGCGGCCATCTGCTCGGGGCTCCAGTCGCGGAAAGCACCGCCCGAGGCGGTGATGATGACACGCTCGACCGCGGCGATATCTTCGCCGATCAGGGCCTGGAATACCGCGGAATGTTCGCTGTCGACCGGCAGGATGGTGGCGCCGCCCGCGCGGGCGCGCTGTTTCATCAAGGCGCCCGCGCACACCATGCTTTCCTTGTTGGCCAGCGCCAGCGTTGCCCCCTGATCCAGAGCCGCGACGCCGGGCATCAGCCCCGCCGCGCCCACGATGGAGGACATGACCCAATCGGCCGGCCGCGCTCCGGCCTCGGCGATGGCGGTGTCGCCTGCGGCGGCTTCGATCCCTGTTCCTTGTAATGCGTAGCGCAGATCTGGCAGCAGATCTTCGTGGCAGGTTACCGCAACTTCGGCCCGCAAAGCTTTGGCATCGCTTGCCAATTGTGCGATATTTCGCCCGCCAGTCAGGGCCGCGACGGCAAAGCGGTCCGGCTCGCGTCCGATCAGATCGATGGTATTTTGCCCAATCGAGCCCGTTGCCCCCAGGATCGAGACACGCCGCATCAGAACACCGCCGGGTATTTCGTCAGCAGCATCGACAGCATCACGAACAACGCCGCGCCGATCAGCCCGTCGAACCGGTCAAGCACACCGCCGTGGCCCGGGATCAGGGACGAGCTGTCCTTGACACCGGCGTGCCGCTTGATCGCGCTTTCGCAGATGTCGCCCAGCTGCGAGGCAAAGCTGA
This sequence comes from Pseudaestuariivita sp., assembly GCA_020629995.1. Classification (GTDB taxonomy): domain Bacteria; phylum Pseudomonadota; class Alphaproteobacteria; order Rhodobacterales; family Rhodobacteraceae; genus Pseudaestuariivita. Next base: position 1,497 of record JAHDCH010000297.1, read on the forward strand.
CTGCAACCGAGTAGAGCACGAACATCGCATCAAGGGCGGCGATGGGTGTGAACACCCATCCTACGCAAGCGGCTGCCGCCCAGCCTGTAAGAATGCCCGCCCATGTCTTTTTGGGGCTGAGCGCGGGCCAGAACTTGGGCCCGCCGATCAATTTGCCGCCAAAATAACCCGCGATGTCGGTCGCCACGACGACACAGATCAGCCACAGCGCAAATTCAAGGCCCAGCTGATCCCGCAGATGCACAAGCCCCCCGCCCGCCAGCATGATCGCCAGGGCACCGCCGGCAAACACCCGTCGGTCACGCCGAATGAAAAATACCCCCGCCAGCGCCGGAACCGCGAGCACGGGCAGGCTTCCCCATCGCGGCAGGTAGCCCGCGATGACAACACAGACCGCCGCGAGGCAGGCGATGGGCACCAGGGTCGGCATCACGCCCTGCCCGCGCTCGGCCATGCGCGCCAGCTCCCAAATGCCAAGGCCGCAGATCACACCGATCAGGATCTGAAAGTAGATGCCGCCCAACCACAATTCGAAGGCGCACAAAACAATCAGCACAACCGCCGAGACGAGCCGCGGCGCCAGATCCGACCACCTTGGCGCCGTGCCGCTCATGCCTTGACGGCTCCGAAGCGGCGATCGCGGGTGCCGTACGACCTGACCAGGCGCGCCAGTTCTTCGGCGGTGAAATCAGGCCAGAGCGTGTCGATGAACTCGTACTCGGCATAGGCCGATTGCCAGAGCAAGAAGTTGGAAATTCGGGCCTCACCGCTGGTACGGATCACCAGGTCGGGATCGGGCAAAACATAGGTATCAAGGTACTTTGGCAGAGTTTCTTCATTCACGTCAGCCGGCTTCAGAGAGCCGTTGGCCACGTCCTGGGCCAGGCGTTTGGTCGCGCGGGCCACCTCATCGCGGCCGCCGTAGTTGAGCGCAATGGTCAAGTTGACCTTCTTGCATTCCGAGGTCATCAGCTCGAGCTCGTCCATCAGATCGACCAGCTTGTTGTCCAGACGAACCCGGTCGCCGATGAAGCGCACGCGCACATCTTCGTCGTGCAGCGCCTTGGCTTCCTTGGTGATATAGCGCCGGAACAGGCTCATCAGGCCGGCCACCTCGACCTGTGTCCGCTTCCAGTTCTCGGTCGAGAAAGCAAAGATGGTGATGTAATCGACGCCCAGGTCCGGACAGGCGCGCACCACTTCGCGCACACGCCGCGCGCCAGCGTGGTGCCCGAACAGGCGCGGACGCCCACGCTGGGTTGCCCAACGGCCATTCCCGTCCATGATGATCGCCACGTGGCGCGGGCCCTTGCCTTTTTCTTTCGCCACGTTTCGTGATCCTTTTCAGCGGGTTATTGTTTGATCTTCAGGCGCGCATCCAACCGGAGTTCCGCCCTTTGAGACCGCAAACGCCCTACCGGAGCGTTTGCCCCGGCCTTGGCCGGGGTTCAGGTCTCAAACCTGCATGATCTCGCCCTGCTTGGTTTCCAGCTGCGCGTCGACGGCCTTGATGTGCTTGTCGGTCAGATCCTGCACTTCGCTTTCCCAAAGCTTTTGATCGTCTTCCGACATGCCGTCGGCCTTGGCCTTTTTGATCTGGTCCATCCCGTCGCGGCGCACGTTCCGGATCGCGACACGCGCGTGCTCGGCATATTGCGCGGCCACACGCGTCAGCTCGCGGCGACGTTCTTCGTTCAGTTCGGGGATCGGCAGCATGATGATCGTGCCGTTTACCTGAGGATTGATGCCCAAGCCGCTCTCGCGAATGGCTTTTTCGGCGGCGCCAACCAGCGATTTGTCCCAAACGTTCAGCGTGACCATCCGCGGCTCGGGAACGTTTACTGTGCCGATCTGGTTCACGGGCGTTTTTGAGCCATACGCCTCGACCATCACCGGCTCGAGCATCGATGCCGAAGCCCGCCCGGTGCGCAGGGACGCAAATTCGGTGCGCAGGCTGGTCATCGCGCCTTCCATGCGGCGTTCCAGATCGTCAGTGTCGATCATAAAGTCGTCGTCGGACATGATCCCTCGTCTTTCGTTGTTCTGCCCAGCCTAACGTCAGGCGTGCACGGTTGTATAGGTGCCTTCCCCGGCCAAAATCCCCCGGAACCCGCCCGGCTCGTCGAGCGAGAAGACAACCAGCGGCATCTTGTTGTCACGGCACAACGCAATTGCGCTGGCATCCATCACCTTGAGGTTCTGGCTCAGGACCTCGTCATAGCTGATCCGGTCAAAACGCTTGGCCTCGGGGTTCGTTTTGGGGTCGCTGTCGTA
>JAHDCH010000298.1 GCA_020629995.1 Pseudaestuariivita sp.
ACCCCCAGGGCAAGCGCCTTGCCGTGCTGGTCAACGAATTCGGCACCATGGGCGTGGATGGCGAAATCCTCAAAGGCTGCGCCGATGAAAACTGCCCGGCCGAGAATATCCTCGAGCTGGCAAATGGGTGTATCTGCTGCACCGTGGCCGATGATTTCATCCCCACAATCGAACAGATCATGGCCCTTCCCGAACCACCCGATCACATCCTGATCGAAACCTCCGGGCTGGCGCTGCCCAAACCATTGCTCAAGGCGTTCGACTGGCCCGCGATCCGTTCGCGCATCACCGTGGACGGCGTGGTCGCGCTGGCCGATGCCGAGGCGGTGGCCAAAGGCCAGTTCGCCACCGATGTGGACGCGGTGCAGGCCCAGCGCGAGGCGGACGAAAGCCTCGACCACGAAACGCCCCTGTCCGAAGTGTTCGAAGACCAGATTTCCTGCGCCGACATCATCCTGCTGACCAAGGCTGACCTTGTGGATGACGCCACAATGGCCAAGGCGCGGGCCGTCGTCGAAACCGAAGCGCCGCGGCCCCTGCCCATCCTGCCGGTCAGCGAAGGCGTGGTGGACCCGCGCGTGGTTCTCGGCCTCGAGGCCGCCGCCGAGGATGACCTCGATGCGCGCCCCTCGCACCATGACGGCCACGACGATCACGAGCACGAGGATTTCGACACGATCGTCGTGTCGCTGCCCGAAATCGCCGACCCCAAGGACCTTGAGGCGCGGATCGAACGGCTGGCGACCGAGGCGCACGCCTTGCGGGTCAAAGGTTATATCGCGGTCGAGGGCAAACCGATGCGCATGCTGGTGCAGGCGGTCGGCGCGCGCGTGCGGATGCAATTCGACGTGCCCTGGGGCGACCGCCCGCGCCATTCCTCGCTGGTGGTGATCGCCGAGCACGACCATGTCGACCGCGCCCGGATCGAGGCGATCCTGGGCGCCTGACATGCACGTCGTCTTCCGCGAAGCCCATGGCCTTGATGACACCGAGACGCCGTTCGACCTGGCCCAGAGCCCGGCCGATCTGGTAGTGCTGTCGTTCTCCGACAGCGACCTTGGGGCGTTTCAGGCGGGATATCGGCGCGGCAAGGACGACCTGCCTTCGGTGCGGCTGGCCAATCTGGTCGCGTTGAAACATCCCCTGTCGGTGGACACCTACATCGAGCAGACACTGGCCCACGCCAAGGGCATCCTGATCCGGTTGATCGGCGGCGAAAGCTATTGGTCCTATGGTCTGATGTCGGTGCAGGACCTGTGCCGCCGCAACGGGATTGCCCTGGCTGTGCTGCCCGCCGATGGACGGCCGGACCCGGCGCTGGATGCTCTGTCGACCGTTCCGGTTTCGACCCTGCGGCGGCTTACCGCGCTGTGCGAGGCGGGCGGCGCGGTCGCGGCACATGCGGCGCTCGCGCAGATGGCGCTGGCGGCGGGGCTTTACGCCGCGCCGGTCATGGGCCGCAAAGAGGTGCCGGATTTCGGCTGGTATGACCCGGGCACCGGCGTTGTCGACGCGCCCGAGCCTTCCGCGATGCCGCTGGTCGTGGTGACGTTCTATCGCTCGTACCTGACCTCGGCTGATACCGAACCGGTCGACGCGCTGATCGCCGAGCTGCGCGCGCGCGGCTTTTCCGCCATCGGGCTGTTTGCACCATCGCTCAAGACGCCCGCCGCAGCGGATTGGATCCGCTCGGAAATGCCGAGGCGCATCTCTCCGACGGCGATCATCAACGCGACCGCCTTTTCGGCGCAGGGCGCGGACGGTCATACACCTTTCGACGCTCTTGATTGCCCGGTGTTCCAGGTCGCCTTGTCGACCGCGCGGCGCAAGGAATGGCTTGAGGCCGAACGCGGCCTGTCACCCGCCGATCTGGCGATGCATGTGGTGCTGCCCGAAGTCGACGGGCGCCTCTTTGCCGGGCTGGCCAGTTTCAAAGCGCCGGCGCGCAAGGACCCGGATCTGGAGTTTTCGCACTTTGGCCACCGTGCGGACCTGTCCCGGATCGCGCATGTGGTTGACCGGGTCTCGGCCTGGCATGCTTTGCGGCAGAAAAGGCATGCCGACAAACAGCTTGCGCTGGTTCTTTCAACTTACCCGGGCCGTGACTGGAACCTGGCCCATGCCGTTGGGCTGGATCCTCTGGCCTCGGTCGCGGAAATGGCCGGGTGGCTGGGGCTTGCGGCGCCACAGGATATGGGCAAGGCCCTGACCCGCCAGACGCTCAGCTGGCCCCTTACGGCATACCTGAGCGCTCTCAACACCTTGCCGGACGAGGCTCGCGCAGCGCTTGAAGAGGCGTGGGGCGCGCCAGAGGATGATCCCGCGGTGCAGGATGGCGCGTTTGAATTCGCGGCGCTGACGCTGGGCGGCTCTTTGATCGCGCTTCAACCCGAACGGGGTGAGGTGGCCGCGCGGGATGACGATTATCACGACCTAGCGCGCACACCGCGGCATGGCTATGTTGCCTTTTACCTGTGGCTGCGCGCGCAGCGTATTGATGCGCTGATCCATGTGGGCGCACATGGCACTGTTGAATGGCTGCCCGGCAAATCCGTCGCCTTGTCAGAGGATTGCTGGCCAGAGCTGCTGTTGGGGGCAACGCCGGTCATCTATCCGTTCATCGTCAACGACCCGGGCGAGGCCGCGCAGGCCAAACGCCGGATCGGCGCGGTCACCCTGGGCCATGTGCCGCCCCCCATGGCCGACAGCGCGGTGCCCGACGTGCTGACGCGGCTGGAAGGTCTGCTGGATGAATATTCCACCGCTGATGGCCTTGATCCGCGCCGCCGCGATCGGCTCATCCAAAGCATCAGGGACGAGGCACAAGCCACTGGCGTTGAGGCGGATCTGGGGTTGTCCACAGAGGCGTCTGCCGCCGAGGCGATCACCCGGATCGACCGATTTGTCTGCGACATCAAGGAAAGCCAGTTCGGCGATGGTCTGCATGTTTATGGGACCGGCCCCCATGGCGCGCCCGAAAAAGAGGGCCTCTTGTCGGCCCTTGCAGGCCGCCGCGTTCAGCCTGGCCCGTCCGGATCGCCCTATCGCGGACGTGAAGATGTGCTGCCAACCGGCCGTAATCTCTATACAACCGACCCGCGCAGCGTCCCCACCAAGGCCGCCCATGCGCAGGGCGTGAAACTGGCCGAAGAACTGGTCCGCCGCCATCTGCAAGACGAAGGCGACTGGCCTCGCAACGTGGTTGTTGATCTTTGGGGATCGGCCACGATGCGGACGGCGGGCGAAGAATTTGCCATGGCGCTGCACCTTGCCGGCCTTGCGCCGCAATGGAACGAAGCGTCGGGCCGCGTCACCGGATTCGAAGTGCTGCCTCTTGCGCTTTTGAACCGCCCGCGGATCGACGTGACGTTGCGCGTGTCGGGTCTGTTCCGCGATGTTTTCCCGGGGCTTGCACAGCTTTTTGAAAGTGCTGCCAAAGCGCTGGCCGAGCGCGAAGAGGACGCCGGGCAAAACCCTTACGCCACCCAGGGCCCGCGCGTCTTCGGGCCGAAACCGGGGCAGTTCGGGATGGCGATGCACGCCGATCTGGACGAGTATTCCGAAGCCGCGCGCCAGCGCGCCGGCGAGGCCTGGCTGCGCGCGTCGTCTTACGCCATCGCCGCCAACGGCGACATCGCCCCTGCACGAGACGAGATCGAGGCGCGGGTGCGCGCGGCGGATGCCTTTGTCCACATTCAGGACCTG
>JAHDCH010000299.1 GCA_020629995.1 Pseudaestuariivita sp.
GTGCCGCTGCGCAGGAACAGCGCGCCATCCATCAGCGCATTGTCCGCGTGCAGCCCCCCAAGGCGCGAGCCCGACACATACAGCCCCCGCATCCGCGCATTCACCAGCTCGATCGGATCGGTCAGCAGGCAGGCGCTCAGCGAGATGTCGTGATCGAATTCAGCGCCCTGCAAATCCAGCGTGCCGGTCACGGCCGCGCCGCGCAGGCGCAGGCCCTTGCTGGCGATATGCCCGTCGCGGGCCACCAGCAGGTGACGCAGAAAGGCGGCGCGCAGGCGCGTGTCGTCTGTTGGTTCCGCCGGGCGTGTTCCGTCGCCCAACGTGATCCTTGCTCCGCTGGCGACTTCGGCCAGAACCTTTTCTTCGGCGGGCCCTAGGGGCAACAGGTCAGAAGGAAGCGTTTCGGCGATGCTGGTGCTCATGCGGCACAGCTAACCATGCCCTGCGCCCGGGTCACAAGAGCGATGTCAGTCCCCGTTGTTCAGTCCCGGTGATACGGCGCCCCGGCCAGGATTGAAGCTGCGCGATACAGCTGCTCGGCCAGCATCACGCGGGCCAGCTTGTGCGGCCAGACCATCCGCCCAAGCGACAACGCTCCGCCCGATCCGCGCCGCAGATGCGGCGCCAGGCCATCGGCCCCGCCAATCAGAAAGGCGACGTCCCCGGCGCCATCATCGCGCCACCCTGCCAGCCGTGCTGCAAACTCGGGCGAGGTTGGCCTGTCGCCGCGTTCGTCCAGCGGCACAACCACCGCGCCTTGGGGGATCGCGCGTTCGATCAGCTGCGCCTCGGCCGCAGGGCCGCCGCCCTTGCGGTCGTCCAGTTCCATGACCGTCAGCGGCCCAAGAGAAAGCGCCCGGCCCGTCCGGTCAAAACGTCTCTGGTAGTCGGCGATCAGCTCTGCCTCGGGGCCGCCGCGCAGACGGCCCATGGCAATCACGTGCACCCGCATCGCCTGCGCGTGGCCGTCAGGGCGATGGCGCGGGCGGCGTCTGTTCGGACGGCGACAGCCACATCTTTTCAAGCTGGTAGAACTCGCGCACCTCCGGTCGGAACACGTGCACGATGACGTCGCCCGTGTCGATCAGCACCCAGTCGCCGGCCTCTTTCCCCTCGACCTTGGCGTGGCGGCCCAGATCGGTCTTGATATCGGACAGCACCTTCTCCGCGATCGATGCCACCTGCCGCGACGACCGGCCCGAGCAGATCACCATGTGATCGCCCATCGAGGATTTCCCCCGCAGGTCAATCTGCACGATCTCTTCGGCCTTGTTGTCTTGCAGGGAAGTCAGGATGCGCGCCAGCAGCGCGTCGCTTTCCGAGGCCGAGCTGGCCTTGTCGGTGCGTTTCGCGGACAGGTCCGCTTGTGCGGTCAAAGACAGGACTAGGGTCCTCCTTCTGGGGTCAGCGCCGTCAGCCCGGCGCGCGGCTTGGTCCAGATATAGCATCGCCGCGCCCCGGTCTCAATATCGGGGCGCTGTGCGCGCCTAGCAGGACGGCAGGTTTTCCTGATCCGCGGCGTCCAGAATGCTGCTGACCGGGATCGCACGTGCCAGAGGCCGGGGTGTCGGGTTGGGCAACACGACCGCAAAAATCGACACCGAGGCCGTGGGCTGAGGCCCCGCCCCGATGGAACAGCCGCTGACGTCCACAGTCAGCGCACCGTCGGTATTGTCGGGCGCCTCGCCTTCCCATTCTCGCAACAGCGCCTGCTGTCCACGCAGGCGGTCCACGTCCTCGGGCGCGACCCGGAACCGGCGCAGCCCGTCGCTGCGCGCGCTTTGCTCGAGGATGTAGGACCCCGAGTTGCGCGCGCCGGTGTCGGTGCGCACCGCCTGCACGTTCATCACCGCGGCGCCTTCGGGGATGCCAAGGCCGGGTGGCAGCTCGACCAGGATTTCGATCTTGGCCGGATCGGCGTTCAGCGGGCCGCCGGTCGCCTCGATCCGTGCAAGAGTGCTATCGTCCAGGATGTTGCAGCCTGAAATTGCTGCCAAAGAGACCAATGCCGTCAACAATACCGCAATGCGCATCGCAATTGTCCTATTTATCTCAACTATTTACCAGAATACCGCAGAATCGCCCCGGCACACAGAACAATTGCGTGTTCTGGCCGCGCGGGCCTTATTCCGCCGACGTGCCTTCCAGCATGCGCACTTCGCGCTGCGGGAAGGGGATCGAGATGCCATGTTCCTGGAACGTGTCCCACAGGGCAAGGTACACGTTGCCGCGAATGTTGGTCAGTCCGCCGGTCGGGTCCTTGATCCAGAAGCGCAGGATATAATCGACCGAGCTGTCGCCAAATCCCACGATGTGACACACGGGCGCGCGGTCCTTCAGCACCCTGTCCACGCCACGCGCAGCCTCGATCGCCAGCTTGCGCACCTGGTGCGGATCGTCGCCGTAGGCGGTGCCAAAGTAGATGTCGAGCCGCACGAAATCGTTGCTGTGCGACCAGTTCACCACCTGCCCTGTGATCAGGTCTTCGTTCGGGATCAGGTATTCCTTGCCATCCCGCGTCACCACGCTGGCATAGCGCGCACCCAGCGTCTGGATCCAGCCGAACGTGTCGCCCAGGCTGATGACGTCGCCGGGCTTGATCGACTTGTCCAGCAGGATGATGACGCCGGACACAAGGTTCGACACCACCTTTTGCAGGCCAAAGCCCAGGCCGACACCAATCGCCCCCGACAGCACCGCCAGCCCGGTCAGGTCGATCCCGATGGCGCGCAGCCCCAGAAAGAACGCGCCCACATACAGGATCATTTGCAGGACCTTGACCGCCAGCACCTGCATCGAAGGCGAGATATCCTCGTTCTGCCGGATCGAGGTCGACGCGGTCGAACTGAGCAGCCGCGCCCCGGTGAACAGCACGCCGATCACCGCAACGGCCAGGATCACATCCAGAACCGACAGGCGGAACGTGCCCATCGAAATCGCCAGCCCGTCCAGGAACGCGGCCACCGCGTCGGCCACGCCCAGATAGAACAGCGTCGCATAGATCCACAGCGCCCAGGTCACGACCCGCCGCAGGAACCGGTTGCGCACCAGTGATGCCGCCAGGGCGATCAGCACCCAGGCCGTCGCCAGCGTGGCCGCGACCCCGATCAGGTAAGACCGCGACGGCCACGTCACGCTTTGCATCACGGCCCAGATCGCCCAGGCCAGCCCGGCAAACCAGATCAGCCCAAACCGCCGGCGCAGCTGCACCAGCCCGCGCAGCTGCCACGGGCTCCACCCTTTGCGGTCGCGGACCCAGGCGTTCAGCGCAGTGCCCGAGGCACGGTGCAATCCCCAGGCAATCACGGCCAGGCCAAGGATGATCAGCACCTGGTACAACCGCCAGCCCGGCGTCGCGAGGCTGGTGACAAAGGTCTGAACCCCCAGCCAAAGATCAACGATCTGCGCCCACAGCGCCTCGGGCGCGACTTCGGCCTCGCCTGATTGCGTTTCTGCTGCGCCGGTTTCGGCCTGGTCTGTGTCCTGCTCCATGCCGGTCAAGATGGACCGCGAACCCCGCTTGGGCAAGCCGCTCGGGTCTTGAAGCGGAAAGCCCGGCGCGGTATGTGACAGGCCATGACATTCTGGATCGATCTTGGCGACCGTGCCCGCCTGCGCGAACGCTTTTACGGGGCCGCCCATGCGGTCACCGCGCGCCTATGCGCCTGATCCTTCCGCCAGACCATCCAATTCACAT
>JAHDCH010000300.1 GCA_020629995.1 Pseudaestuariivita sp.
CAACATCAACACCAACGCGCTGAACTTTGGCCTGAACCTCAAGTTCTGAGGCAGGCCTTTGGCGTCACGCCCAAGAGAACGGCGCGCGCGTCAGGCAGGCCGGGTCGCCTGCATCGAGGGGCGTTCTGCAAACTTGGCATACCAAGCCGCGAGGGCATCGTTCGGCCCGCGCCAGTCCCGATCCGGGTGGCGGAAGTCGAGATAGCCCAAAGCGCAGCCGACCGCGATATGCGCCGCATCAAGCGGCCCTGACAGGTGGCTCATCCAGCGGGTGTTGATCGCGGCGACGCCGCGCGCGGCCTTGTCCCATTGTGCCTCGACCCAGCCGTCATAGCGTTTGTCCTCGGGGCGCACGCGCGCCTCGTAGACCATCAGAACCGCCGCTTCCATGATCCCATCGGCGGTGGCTTCGAGCGTCAGCGTCTCCCACAGGCGCGACTCGGGATAGAGGCCGGCGCTCACACGCGTGTCCAGATAGCGGCAGATGACCCGGCTGTCATACAGCGTTGGGCCGTCGGGACGCTCCAGCGCCGGGATCTTGCCCAAGGGGTTGGCCGCGTTCAGCGCTCCGTCCGGCGCCACGGGCGTGATCGCAACGGGGGCCGGGGTGATGTCACCGTCCTGTCCTGTCTCGAGGATCAGCACGCGCACCTTGCGCACAAAGGGGGAGGCATCGGCCTGGTAGAGCTTCATGTAATCAGTCCTCTTCCTTGGGGGGCGGGTCCCGCATCAGCGCCGCCAGCGCGTCGGTGGCAAGACCCAGTCCATGATCGGCCACCGCTTGCGCGGCGGCGGTTCGGGCAGCATCGGGTTTGTTCTGGTTCAGCTTCCATGTCCCCTCGATGCCGGCGATGGTCAGCCGCAGGGGCGCAATGCTGCGCATCATGCGCGCCATCAGGTCGGTGGGCATCTTGGCGCTGGTCCAGGGTGGCTTGGGGGCGGCGAGCGCCTCGAAATGCGCCGATTGGGCATCGATCGTGTCACGCAGGGCGGTCTCGGGCAGGCGTTCGAGCGTGCCGGTCAGATGGACCGAGACATAGTTCCACGTGGGCACTTGATCCGGCGTTTCGTACCAGTCGGGCGATATGTATCCGTGCGGGCCGGTCACAAGCAATGTGGCCTGCAAAGGCTCGGCCGCTGCGCGCCAGAGAGGGTTGGATTTCAACAGATGAAACAGCGCCGTGTCGCCGGTGTCCGACAGAAGGAACGGCGCCTGTGCGATCAGAGGCGCGCTGTCAGGCGCGACGATGAGCGCGCCAAATCCCATGTCGCGGGCAAAGGCGAGATTGCGGGCGTCTGACCGGCCCCGAAAGACGGGATTGGGATGCATGGCGCCACACTTGGACAGGCCGGGCGGGATGTCCAGCCGGGCGTGGCCATATTTGGAAAGAGAAGAAGCCCCTCAGGCGGCGATCAACTGCCGGCCGTCATGCCCGGAGATGCGCGCCGGGATCACCGAGCCTTCGGGCTGCGGCGCATCAAACCGGACTTCGGCGAATTGCGAGGTGCGGCCCATGTGCGGATTTTCCAGCAGCACGTCGTGGGTCTTGCCGGTCTGGGCGTCGAGGTGACGGGCAACGGCGGCGGCCCCGGCCAAACGCAGGCGCGCGGCGCGATCCTTGATCGCACGCCCATCGACCTGTGGCATACGTGCGGCCGGAGTGCCGGGGCGGGGCGAATAGGGGAAGACATGCAGCCAGGTCAGGTCACACTCGTCGACAAGCCGCAGTGAGTTTTCGAACATCATCTCGGTTTCCGTGGGGAACCCGGCAATGATGTCAGCGCCAAAGGTGATGTCGGGCCGAAGGCGACGCGCCTCGGTGCAAAAGGCGATGGCGTCGTCGCGCAGATGGCGGCGCTTCATCCGTTTGAGGATCATGTCATCGCCCGCCTGAAGCGACAGGTGAAGGTGAGGCATCAGGCGCGGCTCGGTCGCGATCGCTTCCATCAGTTCGGGGTCGGCCTCGATGCTGTCGATCGAAGAGATGCGCAGGCGGGGCACATCCGTCAGCCTCAGGATGCGGCGCACGAGGTTTCCCAAAGGCGGGGTGCCGGGCAGGTCGGCGCCCCATGAGGTCATGTCGACACCGGTCAGCACCACCTCGTTGAACCCCGATTGCACAAGGCGCGAGATCTGATCGACCACCACGCCGGCGGGGACCGAGCGCGAATTGCCCCGGCCATAGGGGATGATGCAGAAGGTGCAGCGGTGGTCGCAGCCGTTCTGGACCTGGACATAGGCGCGGCTGCGCGTGCCGAAGCCGTCGATCAGGTGTCCCGCCGTTTCCTGCACAGACATGATGTCGTTGACCTGCACCGGCTCGGACGCGCCCGAGCCGAGCGCGGCCCAGGTCGAGGCCTGCATCTTTTCGGTGTTGCCGATGACGTGGTCGACCTCGTCCATGGCGGCAAAGCTGCCGGGGTCGATCTGGGCGGCGCAGCCGGTGACGATGACGCGCGCGGAGGGGTTTTCGCGCCGCAGTTTGCGGATGTCCTGCCGGGCCTTGCGCACGGCTTCGGAGGTGACCGCACAGGTGTTGATGATGACAGCATCCCTGATCCCGGCGTTGGAAGCGAGATCGCGCATGGCCTGCGTTTCATACGCATTCAGGCGGCAGCCATGGTTGGAAAAGACGGGCGCTTTCATCAGCCGCGCCAGATGCCATCAAAGACATGCGCCCAGGGGCCGGACATGCAAACGCCGGATTGGGCCCAATGAACATGAAGCGTGCCGCCATCCATATCGACACGCACCTTGCGTCCTGCAAGGCCCCGGCGCATGGCAGAGACCGCCACGGCGCATGTTGAGGAGCCGGAGGCGAGCGTAACGCCAACGCCCCGTTCCCACACGCGGAAGCGGATATGGTCGGGACCCACGATCTGAGCGAATTGCACGTTGGTCCGCTCAGGGAACAGCGGGTGATGCTCGATCTCCGACCCGCGCGCGGCGAGGTCGATGGCGCTGAGGTCATCCACGAAGAAGGTGCAATGCGGGTTGCCCATGCCTGTCGCCGTTGGAGCGCCATCGATGGGCAGCTCGAGCGTGTCCATCGCCGAGGCGAGGGGGACATCAGCCCAGTCGAGCAGGGGCGGGCCCATGTCCACCTCGACCGCGCCATTGGCGATGCCGACGGCCGTGAGCGTGCCGCGTTCGGTTTGAATATTGAGCATGGGCAGGCCGCGCCGCCCCATCTCCCACCCGGCGATACAGCGCGTGGCGTTGCCGCAAGCTCCGGCGGTGCTGCCATCTGCGTTGTAGAACACAAGCTCGACATCCGCAGCGGCATGATCGCGAATCGCCACAAGCTGGTCAAAGCCGATGCCGCGATGCCGGTCGGCCATGGCGATGGCCAGATCCGCCGTCACGACGGCGCCAGTCTGGCGTTCGTCGATGACGACAAAGTCGTTGCCAAGCCCGTGCATCTTCATGAACGGCAGGCCAGAGGGCGGTAACACGGTCATGGCCGCCATATACGGGCGCGGGTGCGGCAATTCCACCCCGCATCCACGATTGCCTTTTTTCGGGGTTGACCGTCTTGGGGAGTGTTTCTAAGTAGGCGCCTCGTGGGCCGTTAGCTCAGTTGGTAGAGCAACTGACTTTTAATCAGTGGGTC
>JAHDCH010000301.1 GCA_020629995.1 Pseudaestuariivita sp.
CGCTTTGGCCCCAGCGTGACCCCGCCTTTCAGCCCTTCGGACAGGAAATGCGCCTCGCTGTCGCCGCCCAGGCCGTGGGTCCGCATCGCCACCGCCTCGACCATGGTGCGGAACGGGCCGACCCGCGCGCCCATCGGATCGATCTTGGGCCGCCCCTTGTGCAGCACCGCGATGTCGGTCGTCGTGCCGCCGATGTCCGACACCAGCGCCTCTTCTGCGCCCGTCAGCCACCTTGCGCCGACAATCGACGCCGCCGGGCCGGACAGGATCGTCTCGATCGGCGCTCTCCGCGCCTCGGTGGCCGAGATCAGCGCCCCGTCGCCCCGCACCACCATCAGCGGGGCGCTCACGCCCAGCTGGCCCAGCCTGTCCTGTGCCTGCCCGATCAGCCGGTCGATCATCCCTACCAGCCTCGCGTTGAGCAATGCAGTCAGCGCCCGCTTCGGCCCGTTAAGCTTGGCGCTCAGCTGGTGCGAGGCGCAAACCGGCCGCCCCGTGATCCTCTCGACCGCTTCGGCCATCGCGCGCTCGTGCGCCGGGTTCCTCACCGCGAACAGGCCCGCCACGGCATAGGCGCCCACCTCGGGCGCATCAGCCAGCCATGCCTCCAGCGCGTCCATGTCCAGCGGTTCGGCCACGTCGCCCGCGTGGCCCATCCTGCCCGGCAGCAGCAGTACCGGATCGCCCTTCAGCGCTTCGGTCAGCCCGTGCTTGTCCAGGTCCTGCTGCCGAAAGCCCGCCGCGATCAGCGCCACCCTGTCGCCCTGCCCTTCGACCAGCGCGTTTGTGGCCAGCGTGGTCGACAGCGCGGCCATGGCCACCTGCCCGGGGTCCACACCTTTCAGCACGCGGCTCGCCGCCTCTCCTATCCCGATCGACAGATCAGGGCGCGAGGTCAGCGCCTTGGCCTTGGCGATAACCTCCGTCTCGTCGCGGACCAGCACCGCATCCGTATAGGTCCCGCCCGTATCAATCCCCAGCGCCAGCGCCATGCCTGCCCCTCCGTCTGCTGCCGCTTTGGCCTAGCTCTCTCGGGCCGTCCCGTCCGTTTGCGACACCGCCCAGCGCGCCGCGTCAGCAACCACCGGATCTTCATCCCCGCACAGGCCCCTTGCCACCTCTCGCAAACCGGCATCCCCGGAATTGCCAATGGCATAAAGCACGTTCCTCACGAACCGCCCCCTCTTGATCCTCTTGATCGGCGACCCGCTGAACATCTGCCGAAAGCCCGCGTCATCCAGCCTCGCCAGCTCTGCCAGATCGGGCGCCACCAGATCGGCCCTTGCGTGGTACTTTGCCTCTTTCGCCTCTTGGGCAAACTTGTTCCACGGGCACACCGCCAGGCAATCGTCGCATCCGTAGATGCGGTTGCCCATCAGCGGGCGCAGATCCTCATCCACCGGACCCGCATGTTCAATCGTCAGATAGGAAATGCACCTGCGTGCATCCAATCTGTACGGCCCCGGAAAAGCGTCCGTCGGGCACACGTCCAGACAGGCCCTGCAGCTCCCGCAATGGTCCACCTCCGCTTCGTCCGGCTCCAGCCTTGCCGTTGTGAACACCGACCCTATGAAAAACCACGACCCCATCTCTCGGCTGACCAGATTGGTGTGCTTGCCCTGCCAGCCCAGACCGCTCTCCTGCCCGATCGCCTTCTCGGGCACCGGCGCCGTGTCGACAAACACCTTCACCTGCTCTCCGGTCTGATCGACCAGCCACCTCGCCAGCCTCTTCAGCCGCTTCTTGACCACGTCGTGGTAATCTCGGTTCTGCGCATAGACGCTGATCGCTCCTTTCCCGGGATGCTCCAGCACCTCCATCGGGTCATGCGCTGGGGTGTAGACCTCGCCCAGCACTATGACTGACCTCGCCTCGGGCCACAGCTTCTCTGGCTCCGCGCGCCACCCTTTGCGCTCTTCCATCCAGCCCATGGTCCCGTGATACCCGGCCTCCAGAAACGCCCCGAGCTTTTCTCCTATGTCCACCGCCCCGGGCTCGCATACCCTGCACGTGGCAAAGCCCTCGGCCAGGGCCTTTTGCGCCACCATGGCCTTCAGCTGTGCTTCTTCTCTTTCCAAATATGGAAATCCCGCCGCCTGCCTTCAGAAATCAAGGTCTGCGTAGTGGGCCGGCGGGCGGAACCCGCTCACCTGATCTGCGAGGATCGACCGGAACGCCGGGCGGCTCTTGATCTTGGCGTACCAATCCTTGACCACTTCGCTTCGGTTCCAGTCCACGTCGCTTATGTAATCCAGCGCGCTCAGATGCGCTGCCGCTGCGAAATCGGCCAGCGTCATGGTGTCTCCGGCCAGCCACCTGCGGTGATCCAGCAGCCATGCCATGTAATCCAGATGATACTTGATCTTCTGCGCACCCAGCTTGACGTTCTTGCTGTCCGGATAGCCCGTGCCGGTCATCTTCTTGTTGATCCGCTCGTACAGCAGATTGGCCGTGACCTCGTTGTGGAACTTGTCGTCAAACCAGCTGACCAGGCGCCTCACCTCGTACCTGTTGTCCGCGCTCTTGGGCATCAGCGATGGCTCGGGATACTGCTCTTCCAGGTACTCGCAGATGGCCGCGCTCTCGGCCATCGTCTTTCCGTCGATCTTCAGGATCGGCACCTTGCCCGCCGGGTTGCGGCGCAGGAAATCGGGATCCTGCTCCCAATAGCGCTCCTCGACCAGCTCCACCTCGATCTTCTTCTCCGCCAGGCTCAGACGCACCTTGCGGCAGAACGGTGAAAGCGGAACGTGGTACAGGCGCGCCATGTCAGACCCTTGTTTCAAACTGCATCCCTGAATGCCCCGGTCCGGCCCAAGTTTCAATCCTTCACCTCTCCGGTCCCCGCCCCTCGGCACCAAGTCGCGAGGCGCGCGCGCAAGGGCGCGATGAGCAGGTCACCCAAAGCACTCCGCCCGCCCGTCCGCCTCGATCGTCGCCGCTCCGCTCATGATCTGGCTGGCCCTCTTGCGGACCGCGCTCGACGGGCGCGCGGCGGATCTTGTCTTGGGCGATGGCAGGATCGCCGCCAGCCTCGCGGCCTGCACCGCACTCAGCTGCTCTGGCCCCACACCAAAGTAATGCCGCGCCGCCGCCTCTATGCCAAAGACACCTTCGTCGAACTCGGCCACGTTCAGATAGACTTCCAGAATGCGCCTCTTGGTCCAGACCAGCTCGACCGCCGGCGTCAGCGCGGCCTCCAGTGCCTTTCTGACATAACTGCGCCCGTGCCACAGGAACACGTTCTTCACCACTTGCTGGCTGATCGTCGATCCGCCCCTTTCCCCGCCCGAGCTGATGGCCGCGCGCAGGGCTGCCGTGTCGATCCCCCAATGCAGGCAGAAATTGGCGTCTTCCGCCGCGACCGCCGACCTTGCCATGACCGGGGCGATCTCGTCCATGCGGACCCATTGCCGGTCGACCCCGCCCAGCCTTTTGGCCTCGGCGCGCATGTACAGACCCATGGGCGGGTTCACGGCTGCGAACAGGGCGATGATCACCAGCGGCAGGATCACGGCGGCCAGCGCTCCGCGCCACATCCAGCGCCTCAGCGCCTTGCCAGCCCTTGTCAGCGCGTTGCCGCCCTGTGCTCCCTTGGC
>JAHDCH010000302.1 GCA_020629995.1 Pseudaestuariivita sp.
GAACTCGTCCGCCGCGCTTACCGTCAGCCCGCCCGCCTGTGTTCCGGGCAGATCGCCCAACCGCGCGCGCAGCCCGTCCATCAGCGCATTGGCGCGGTCCGTCTCGACCGCTTCGTAATCATGGCGGGAATAATAGTTGCGCCCGTAACTGGCCCAATGGTCCTGCATGATCTCGGCCACCGACTGCCCGCGCGCGGCCAAAATGTTGAGCCAGCAGAGCACTGCCCACAGGCCGTCTTTCTCGCGCACGTGATCCGAGCCTGTGCCTGCGCTTTCCTCGCCGCAGATGGTGCAGCGCCCGGCATCCAGAAGGTTGCCAAAGAACTTCCACCCGGTCGGCGTCTCGAACGCCTCGATCCCCAGCGCCTCGGCTACGCGGTCTGCCGCGCCCGAGGTGGGCATCGACCGAGCGACGCCAGACAGGCCGCCCTTGTAGGCGGGCACTTGGGTCGCGTTGGCGCAGAGCACGGCGAGGCTGTCGGACGGGGTGATATAGATGCCCCGGCCCACGATCATGTTGCGGTCTCCGTCGCCGTCGCTGGCCGCTCCGAAATCGGGGGCATCCTCGCCCATCATCACGTCCATCAGGTCCTTGGCCCAGATCGGGTTGGGATCGGGGTGGCCCTTGCCAAAATCGGGCGACGGCGTGCCGTTGACGACCGAACCCTTGGGTGCGCCCAGCGCCCCTTCGAGGATCGCGTGGGCGTAGGGGCCGGTGACGGCGTGCATCGCGTCAAACCTCAGGCGGAAGCCGCCCGCGATCATCTGGCGGATGGCGGCAAAGTCGAACAGCTCTTCCATCAGCGCCTGATAGTCGGTGACGGGGTCCACGACCTCGACCACCATCTCGCCCATCTGGCTGGTGCCGAGGGTGCCGAGGTCGGCGTCGTCGGTCTCGAGAATCTGGTATTCGGTGATGACCTTGCTGGCCTCGAACATGGCGCTGGTCACGTCTTCGGGGGCGGGGCCGCCGTTGGCCATGTTGAACTTGAGGCCAAAGTCCGCATCCGGCCCGCCGGGGTTGTGACTGGCCGACAGGATCACGCCGCCATCGGCCTTGCGCTTGCGGATCAGATGCGAGGCAGCGGGTGTGGACAGGATGCCGCCTTGCCCGACGATCACCTTGGCCGCGCCGCCCGCTGCCGCCATGCGCAGGACCACCTGACAGGCGCGGTCGTTGAAATAGCGCCCGTCGCCGCCCAGGACGAGCGTTTTGCCCGCCACACCGCCGACCCCGGTGAACACCGATTGCACATAGTTTTCCAGGTAATGCGGCTGCATGAAGACGCGCGTCTTTTTGCGCAGGCCGCTGGTGCCGGGCTTCTGGCCTTCGATGGGCTGGGTCTGAACCGTGGTAACTTGCATCTACTGCTCTCCGGTGCGTCCGGCCGCGCGCATCTGGGCGGCACTGGTTTTGAGTGAGTCTAGCCCGGCCCAGCCGCCCGGGTCGACCCCCAGACGGCGCCGCCAGTTGGGGTGTTCATCGACGGTGCCCGGCAGGTTGGGCTGAGGTTCCAGGCCCATCAGGTCTTCGGCCTGGAGCGCGACCAGCCGCGCGCGTGTGCGGGCCAGAAAACCGGTCATGTCGGACAGGGTGTCGCCACCGGCAAGGCTGTCAAAGGCGGCCACCTCTTCGGCCCTGCGGGCCGCCTCGGACGGGTCATCCGATCCGCGCAGGGCGGCCCATTCGGCAAGGTCCGATCCCTTGCGCCATCCGGCATAGGTGGGCAGGTCATGCGTGGAAAAGCTGGCGATTGTTGCTTCGCGGTAATGGTGCGGTTTGCGAAACCCGGTGGCGGTCTGTTCGAACATGGTGACCGAACAGCCGCTCAGCCCGCTTGCGGCCAGCGCCCGGCGCAACCCGTTTGGCACATTGCCCAGGTCTTCTCCGATCAGAACGGCATTGGCCCGCGCCGCCTCGATCCGGGCCACGGCCAGCAGCGCCTCGCGCGGCATCTGCACATAGGCACCCGGCGCGCCCTGCGGCACCCAGAACGCCCGTTCGAACCCCAGGATATGATCGATCCGCAGCATCCCCGACACGCGCAGCTGCGCGCGCAGCGTCTCGGCCAGCGCGGCAAAGCCGGTGGCGATCAGGTGGCGCGGGTTCAGAGGCGCAAGGCCCCAGGTCTGCCCATCGGGCGAAAAGGCATCCGGCGGCGCGCCCAGCGACACGCCAAAGGCAAAGGCGGCGCGGTCCTCCCATGTTTCGGCCCCAAAGGGATGCGTACCCACCGCCAGATCAAGGTACAGCCCATGGCGCATGCCCGCCGCCCTGGCCCGGGATTGTGCCGCTGCCAGAGCTGTCTCGGCCCGCCATTGGAGCCATGCGTGAAAACTCACCTCGGCCGGATCGGCCTTTGCGGTGCCCGGCGATTGCAGATGCGCGGGCCATCTGTCCCATGTCGGTCCGTGATCGCGCGACAACGCCTGATAGGTCGCAAATGTCTCAAGCGGTGCGCCCTGGGCCGCTTGCCAGTCGGCAAATCCGGGCGCGTCAGGGTCACAAGCGGCGCGCAAGGCGGCCATGCGGGCGGGGATGTCCTTGGTGTAGTCGACCAGCAAGGACTCAGTGCCACCGCCGCTGACCAGATGAACCGGATTCAGTCGGCGGCGATGCGATGGCGTGTAGGGCGAGATCATGTCGGTCGCATAGGGAAAGCCCGCGTGCACCGGGTTCAGCCCTATGAACCCGGCACCTGATCGCGCCGCATGTTCGGCCACCTCGGCCAGATCGTCATAGCTGCCGATGCCCTGGGTGCGCAGGCCGTAAAGCGGGACGATCACGCCCCAATCGCGCGGTGGCAGGGGCAGGCTGGGCGGCGCACAGAGCAGCCAGGTGTCGTACCGCTCCACCCGCAGCAGATGCCGACCCAAAGGCAGGACGGGCAGGGGGCCGCGACCCTCTTGCGCCTGCCCATCCTCGTGCGTCAGGTGCCATGGGTGATCGCCGGTGTCCGCCGCAGGTGCGGTGTCCGGCTGACAAATCAGCCAGGGGGGCAGAACCCTTTCGCGGCGCTCGGTTCGGATCTTGGCCAATTCGACCTGCGGGTCATGACCCGCGCCCATGGCGGCTAACAGGGCGCTTTCCGTTTCGGGCGTGGTGCTGTGCTGCGCGCCGGTTGTGTCGGTGAACCGGGGCAGAATGCCCAGCGCGCGAGCCAGATCGCGTCGGGCCTGCGTCATACTTCTTCCAGAACGAACACCGACACCGATGCGGCGGGCACTTTGGCTTCGCCCCAGATCTCGCCGCACTGGCCGCGCCCTTCGGACCTCGTTGTGTCGATGCACCAGCGCCAGACAAATCCCGGTGTCGGGTCGGGCAGTGCGACCGTGACCGCTTTGCCCACGTTCAGCGTCAGGAACAAGGCGTCCTCGCGGGCGGCATAGGGCGGCGTGCCCGAGGCTGTGCGCATTTCGGCGCACAGGACGGTCAAGGCGTCGTCGTGCCAATCCTCGTCTTCCATCGGTGCGCCGTCCGGGCGCCACCAGAACAGGTCTTCGATCCCGTCGATCAGCCGTTCGCGCGAATGCAGGAACCGTCTTTGCCGCAGGATCGGATGCGCGCGGCGAAAGGCGATCATCGTTCGGGTAAAGGC
>JAHDCH010000303.1 GCA_020629995.1 Pseudaestuariivita sp.
CGGAGGATACAGGCGACAGCGCACCCGCTGCCCTGCCCGGTTTCCTGACCGCATCTGCACCACAGGACGAGGCCACATCGGATGCGGCCGCACTGCCCGGGTTTCTGACCGAGGCGCGGAGTGCGCCGCAAACGGCTGACGATGTCCCTGAGGCAGACGCCGAAGCGTCCCCTTTCGCCTCCAAAGAAACGACCAAGGAAGAGGCAGCGTCCGACGCCGAAACACCCGCAGACCCGGCGCATGTGCCTGCGCCGCTGCCCGAGGTCAAAGACTGGCCGCGGATGATCGATGTGGCGCGCCAGCATTCCGGCCCCCTGCCCGAAGGCGCGGCGCGGGACCTGGCCGTCCTGCGGCGCTGGCTGGAAAAGCAGATCGCCAGCTAATCTGGCAGGCAAGGCAAAAAGAGGCTTGCCCGCGCTGGCAAATCAGCTAAACCACCCCACACGTCGGGCTATGGCGCAGCCTGGTAGCGCGTCCGTCTGGGGGACGGAAGGTCGCAGGTTCGAGTCCTGCTAGCCCGACCATACTTCTTCCCACCATTCATCATATGACCGCTTCCAGCCGCCACAATGGTTGGGGGGCCAGGGCTGATGACAGGTGTTTTGCCAAGCCAGACGCTGAAACAGCTGATCGACCGCGAGGTGATCGGCGCAAATCCCGCGATCGATCCCGCGCAATTGCAACCCGCCAGCCTTGATCTGCGCCTGGGCACAGTGGCTTATCGCCTGCGCGCGTCCTTTCTGGCCGGGCACGGGCGCACGGTCGAAGGCCGCCTGCCCGAGTTTGAAATGCACCGGATCGATCTGGCCGGTGGCGCGGTGCTGGAAAAGGGCTGCGTCTATCTGGTGCCGCTGATGGAGCATCTGGACCTGCCCGAAACTTTGGGCGGCGTGGCCAATGCCAAAAGCTCGACCGGGCGGCTGGATCTGCTGACCCGGCTGGTGATCGACGGCGGGGCCGAGTTTGACCGGATCCCCGCAGGGTATTCAGGCCCGCTGTATGCCGAGATTTGCCCGCGGTCTTTCTCGGTTCTGGTGCGCCCGGGTATGCGCCTGAACCAGATGCGCCTCAGCGAAGGCGACGCCACGCTCAGCGATGCGGACCTGACCGCGCTGCACGCCAGCAGCCCGCTGGTCACCGGCGGCGAGCCTGTGATCGCCGATGGCCTTGGCTTTTCCGTCGATCTTGAACCGCAGGACGGCGATCTGGTCGGCTATCGCGCCAAACCGCACACGGGCGTGATCGATCTGGACCGGATCGGGCAATACCCGGCCCGCGATTTCTGGGAAGACATCCGCACCCGCGACGGGCAGATCATTCTTGATCCCGGCGCGTTTTATATCCTTGTCAGCCGCGAAGCGGTGACCATTCCGCCCGAAACTGCCGCCGAAATGGCCCCCTATCTTGCCATGGTAGGGGAATTCCGTGTGCATTACGCGGGCTTTTTCGACCCCGGTTTTGGCCATGCTGCCGCGGGCGGCGCAGGGTCGCGCGGGGTGCTTGAGGTGCGCTGCCACGAGGCGCCCTTTGTGCTGGAGCACGGCCAGATCGTGGGCCGCCTGATCTATGAACGGATGCAGGCAGTGCCGGATATGTTGTACGGGCGCGAAATTGCTTCGAATTACCAGGGTCAGGGGCTTAAGCTGTCGAAACACTTCCACACCTGACACAGGGGGCGCGGGATATGGCGACAGAACAGTTCATGGCAATGAAAGGCGCAGGGTATTACTCGCGCGCGACGGTCGGAGCGCGTGATGTGATCCTGCGTGCGATGCAGGATGTCGAGGGCGCATTGGCGCATCTCAAGCCGGGCGATGGCCCGATCACGATGACCGACATGGGCGCCGCGGATGGCGGCACGTCGATGCCCATGTGGGGCGAGGTGATCGCGCGGCTGCGCGGCCGCCTGCCGGACCGCGATGTGCAGCTGATTTATACCGACCTGCCCCGCAACGATTTTTCGCAGCTGTTTCAGATCGTTCAGGGCCTGACCGAGATTGACAGCCCGCTGGCCGGGATGGAGGGGCTGCAGGTGCTGGCCTCGGCCACGTCCTTTCACCGCCAGATCGTCGCATCGGGCACGCTGGATCTGGGATTTTCCGCAACGGCCAGCCATTACATCGCTGAAACGCCCTGCGACATCCCCGATCACGTGCACATGACGGGCGCCTCGGGCGCGGTGCGGGACGCCTATCGCGCCAAGGGTGCCGCCGATTGGGAGGCGCTGCTGCTGGCGCGCGCCACCGAGCTGAAGCCCGGCGGGCACCTGGTGCTGTACAATTTCGGGATCGACGAACAGGGCCGCTATCTGGGCAACACGGGCGGCGTGTGCATGTTCGACACGTTCCACCGCCTGTGGTCCGCGATGCCCGACCTGACCGAGGCCGAGGTGCTTGGCACCAATTTTCCGCAGGTCTATCGCACGGTGGACGAATTCACCGCGCCATTTGCAGGCGGACCCGTGGCGGATGCGGGGCTCGAGTTGGTGTCGGCGCGCACTCTGGTCACCCCCTGCCCCTTTGCGCGCAGCTTTGCCGGCGGCGGCCAATCGGCGGCAGAATTTGCCAAGGCCTATGTGCCCACCTTGCGCAGCTGGTCCGAGCCGACCTTTGCGAACGGGCTGAAGGCCCGCACGCCGGATGAACGGGCCGCTTTGCTGGATGCGTTTTATGGCGCCTACGAAGCCGAGGTGGCCGCAGATCCAACCGGCCACGGTATGGATTACGTGCATTGCGCCCTGGTGGCGCGCAAGCGCGGGTGAACCTGGGGACGCGCAAGCGGGGTCAAGGCAGGATGGCGCGCAGGCGCGCGGTCAGCCGTTCTGGCGAGCCTCTCGCCTTGCGCGGCGGGCAGCGCGGATGCGCTGTTGCTCGGCCCGGTCGGCATCAGACGGGCCTTGATCCGTCCCCGGCCTTGGGCCGCGCGTTGCGCGTTTGACGCCTGCGTTGATGGCCGTGTTGATCCCCCGGCGCATCACCATGCGCAGGATCATGTTCAGGATTTGGGAGCCGTTCATCGCCTGTCTCTCCTCACTGCTTTGGCGCAGTCTAACCGGCAAATATGGACAAAGCGTGGCGTCAGTCCTCGTCCGCCCCTGACATGCCCGCCTCTGGGGGGCCGGTGTCTTCTTCGTCCTCGAACATCTCTTCCTGCGTCTCGTCGCCGTCTTCGTCTTCGGACTTGTCTGGGGCCGGGCGGCTTTCCAGCAGACCCGCGGCGCGCAGTTCCTGCAGGCCGGGCAGATCACGCGCGCTTTCCAGCCCGAAGTGATCCAGGAAGCGTTCCGTTACCACAAAGGTCACCGGTCGGCCCGGGGTCATGCGGCGGCGGCCAAAGCGGATCCATTCCAGCTCGAGCAGTTGGTCAATCGTGCCGCGCGACACCGATACGCCGCGGATCTCTTCGATCTCGGCCCGCGTGACAGGCTGGTGATAGGCGACGATGGCCAGCGTTTCGACCGCGGCGCGGCTCAGCTTGCGGACCTCGACCGTTTCCTTTTGCATCAAAAAGCCCAGGTCAGGCGCGGTGCGCAATGCCCAGGCCTCGCCCACGCGCAC
>JAHDCH010000304.1 GCA_020629995.1 Pseudaestuariivita sp.
GCGTCCCGGTCGAGCGTGAAGTCAGACGCGATCCAGCGCGCCTCGATCTGTCGCAGCTTGTCACCCAGCGCGGCACCTTCGTAGCGCGGCATCAGATCAACCGGCTTTACGGGCAGAACCTGTGATGCGCCCAGCGCGATCTGGTCCGTGAATCCGGGGTCCGGCTGGCCCAGCAGCGCTCCACGCACCAAAGCCGCATCCAGCGCCAGCGCCGCGCCGTGACGATACCCCATCTCGGCCGGCGGCAGTGCGCCTGTGGCCAGGTCGCGGATGACCGGCCAGGCCTTTTCGGTCTTTCGATCCAGTCGCAACCGCGCCTCGGTGCCCGGGGCACGCAAGGCCGCAAGTTGTCCCGCCAGCGTTTGCGTCAGGTCGTGTTCGCCGGCCAGATGCCGGTACGCGGCAAGGCTGGGCACATGCGCCCCCGGCAAGATACGCGCCAGAACCCCGGTCTGGTCCATCGCGCCAAGGCTGGGCATCGGATCCGGCGCGGCCAACAGCTTGGACAGCTCGGCGGTGATCCGTTCAGCGGCCAATGTGTCGATCCCGTCCAGATGTCCTGCAATCGCGGCCAGCGTTTCGGCATCCATTCCCGCGTCCGGATCCGCATACCAGGCACTGAACCGGAAAAAGCGCAGGATGCGCAGATAATCTTCCTTGATGCGGGCGGATGCATCGTCGATGAACCGCACGCGCCGGGCCTGCGCATCCGGCAGACCGCCCAACGGATCAACCAGCGTACCGTCCGGCAGAGCGTAAAGCGCGTTCATGGTGAAATCGCGGCGGCGCGCGTCGGTCTCGGCATCCTTGGCAAAGGCCACGACCGCCCTGCGCCCGTCGGTTTCAACATCCTTTCGAAAGGTCGTGATCTCGAACGGGGTGCCATCTGCCACCACCGTCACCGTGCCATGATCGATCCCCGTGGGCACAACAGCAAAACCTGCCTCTTGCCCAAGGCGCAAGACGGTCTGTGGATGCGCATCGGTCGAAATGTCGATGTCGCGCACAGGCACATCAAACAGCGCGTCGCGCACGCAGCCGCCGACGAACAAGGCCTGGAACCCCGCGCCTGTCAGCATTGCGCAGACAGCCTGCGTTTCATCCGCAGTCAGCCAGGGGCCCGTGATCTTCATGTTGCTGCAACCCGCTCGGCGAGCCCGCGCAAAATGCGCGCCGTCGCGCCCCAGATGTAATAGGGGCCATAGGGCACGGCATAGTAAAACCTGCGCCGCCCCTGCCAGATCCGGGATTCGACCCTATACCGCCCCGAATCGAGCACATGCGCCAGAGGAACAGTAAAGGCTTCGGCCACTTCGCCCGGATCCACCTGAGGCTGAAAGGGTTTGGTGATATGGGCAATCACAGGCGTCACCGTAAACGCCGTGACTGTTTCATGCGCCGGCAAGGTTCCCATGATCTGCGTGCTGTTCTGTGGCAAGCGCACCTCTTCCCAGGCTTCTCGCAGGGCGGTGGCGGTCAGATCGGGATCGTCAGGGTCTTGCTTGCCGCCGGGAAAAGCGACCTGCCCCGGATGATGTTTCAGCGCCGAGCTGCGCTTGGTCAGCAGCACCTCAAGGCCGCGTGGCCCTTCCTGCACACCCACCAGAACAGCGGCGTCGCGCAGCTTGCGGCCCGGCGGCGGGACGACATCCGCGTTCAGGTCAAAATCAGACGAGGCGGCGCCGGATCGCTCCAGCGCCGCCGCCAGGTGATGCAGCTCAATCGCCATTCTGCTGTGCTTCGAACCCGACTTCCGCAGGGTCCATTGTGTAATGCGCACCGCAGAACTGGCAATCGGCGGTGACCTGACCATCATCGGTGGTCATCTTTTCGATGTCCTTGGCCGAATAGATCGACAGCGTCTGCTGCACCCGTTCCTTGGAACAGGTACAGCCGAACTTGACCGGCTGCGTGTCATAGACGCGCGGCGCTTCCTCGTGGAACAGCCGCACCAGCAGATCCGTCGGCGCCAGGCTGGGACCGATCAGTTCCAGCTCTTCCACCGTGTCGAGGTGAAAGTTGATCCGCGTCCAGTTTTCCTTGGCGTCCTGGTCGCCCGAGATGTCCGCCGCCGTCAAAAGACCGTCATCGCCGCTGCCCCCGTCCTGCGCCACAAAGGGCGATGCCTTGGGCATATGCTGCAGCATCAGACCCCCGGCGCGCCAATGTTCCGGCACGCCCGGTTCGGTCGAACGACCAAAGGCCATGACAAACCGGGTGGGCAGCTGTTCGGACTGCGCGAAATAGCTTTCGGCGCAGGCGCTGAGCGATCCGCCGGCAAGAGGCGTGATGCCCTGATACGGCTTGGTCCCGTCGCCCTGATCCAGAAGCACCGCGAAATACCCTTTGCCCAGCAGATCGAAGGGCAGCGCCGCCTTGTCGATCTGACCAGCATCAAAGCTGGCATAGGCGCGGATGCGCGCGGGCTCGCCTTCTTCGCTTGGGCCGTAGTAGTCGGTGGCGATCATGCGGACCGGTCCGTTCGACTGGACCTGCAGCGACAGCTTCCACTTGAGCTTGATCGACTGTCCGATCATGGCGGTCAGCAGCGCCATCTCGGCGACCAAAGCTTCGACCGCGGGCGGGTAAGCATGTTGTTTCAGGATGCCATCCAGCACGCCATCCAGCCGCGCAAAGCGGCCGCGCATGTCAGACGCGTCAAGCTGGAACGGCAAGACAGTGTCGTCCCAGGCGATTTTCTGTACCTGGCTCATTGGAATTCCTACCGATTGCAGAAGGGTTGCCCGTGTATATAGAGAACCTCGAACAAGGTCCAAGGGGGCACCGGATATGATCAGGCGGTATGGCTCACCTCCCCGACGCGGCCAGCGGTATACCACCCGGCCCGGAGCCTATGCCGTGCTGGTGCGGGGGCGGTCCGTTCTGGTGACGTTTCAGGCAGAGCCGGAACCCGAGATGCAGCTGCCCGGCGGCGGCATCGATCCCGGCGAATCGCCCATCGCCGCGCTGCATCGCGAAGTCTGGGAGGAAACCGGGTGGACCATCACCCACCCGCGTTGGCTGACCACCTATCGGCGGTTCGTCTACATGCCGGAATACGACATGCACGCCGAAAAGCTGTGCCACATCTTTTTCGCGCGTCCCGCACTGCGCCTGTCAGACCCGGCCGAACCTATGCACACCGCCTTGTGGCTGGCACCGGACGAAGCGATGGACGCGATCCAGACTCCCGGCGATCGGGCCGCTTTGGGAGCGGTGTTGCGCCGCGTTCAGCTGACAGGGTGACCGGGTTTGAATTCGAACAGCGTGGCTGACACATCGTCATCCAAACCCACATCCGGGTCGATCACCTGATTCAGCTGCCAATACAGGTCATCCAGAAACTCGGTCCCGCTGGTGGTGGGGTTCACCTTGTCGACGATGTCGATCAAACCTGCTTCTTCCAGCATGGCGCCACCGGGCAAGACCGCTTCGGAAAAGCCGTCTGAATAGAACAGAACCTTGTCACCCGGCTCCAGCCATGCCTCGAACCCGGCAAAGTCGATGTCGGCGATCAGGCCCAGCGGCA
>JAHDCH010000009.1:0-8977 GCA_020629995.1 Pseudaestuariivita sp.
ACCGGGATCAGCTTTGCCTTTGGCCTTGCGCTGATCGGCATGGCCTACGGCATCGGGCCGGTTTCGGGGTGTCACATCAACCCGGCGGTCACACTGGGCGCGGTTGCGGCGGGCCGGATGTCGCCCGCGGATGCGGTGCCCTATATCATTGCGCAGATCGCGGGCGCGATCGCGGCGGCGCTGGTGTTGATGGTGATCGCCTCGGGCGCGCCGGGATACGAAGGCGGTCTTGGCCAGAATGGCTGGGGCGCAGGGTATCTGGGCGAATATTCGATGGTTGCGGCCTTTGTGTTCGAGGCTGTGGCGACGTTCCTGTTCGTCGTGGTGATCCTGGGCAGCACGGGCGCAGGCGCGCCGTCGGCCATGGCCGGGCTGGCCATCGGTCTGACCCTGGTGGTGATCCACCTTGTGGGCATCAACGTGACCGGCGTGTCGGTCAATCCCGCGCGCTCGATCGGGCCGGCGCTGTTTTCGGGCGGAGCCGCCATTGCGCAGCTGTGGTTGTTCATCGTCGCGCCGATCCTGGGCGGCATCGCCGCGGGCATCCTGTTCAAGACGGGCCTGCTGGACGGCCCCGCCGCACAGGTGCCCCCGGCCGAGTGACCCGAAGGTCCATGTGAAACGCCAAAGGGCGGGCCAGACGGCCCGCCCTTTTTACTTGGGCCCCGACCCGGGCCACCGAAGAGTAGGATGGGTGCTTGCACCCATCGCCCTTGCCGGGATCAGCCCGGCAGCTTGGTCATCCGCAGATACGGCAGCTTGGCGTCATAGGCGCCGAACTTGGCCTTGGCATCGTCGTTCGATACCGATGGCGGGATCACCACATCCTGCCCCAGCTCCCAGTTGGCGGGCGTGGCCACACCGTGCTTGGCCGCTGTCTGCAGCGCATCCAGAGCGCGCAGGATCTCGCCAAAGTTGCGGCCGATGGTCATCGGATAGGTCATCGACAGCTTCAGCTGCTTGTCCGGCCCGATGATGAAGACCGAACGCACCGTGGCGCTGTCATTGGGCGTGCGCCCGTCCGGCATGTACGCCTCGGCAGGCAGCATGTCGAAGGCCTTGGAGACCTCAAGGCCCTCATCGGCGATGATCGGGAACCCTGCGGTCGCGCCGGCAAAGCCTTCGATATCGCCTTTCCACTTCTTGTGGTCCTCGACCCCGTCAACGCTGACGCCGATCACCTTGGTGCCGCGCGCGGCCCATTCATTGGCCAGCTGCGCGACAGCGCCGAACTCGGTCGTGCAGACCGGCGTGAAATCCTTGGGGTGCGAAAACAGGATCGCCCAGCTGTCGCCGATCCAGTCGTGAAACTGGATGGGGCCCTGATCGGTTTCGGCCCGAAAGTTGGGAACGGTGTCGTTGATGCGCAATGCCATGTGTCTGTCTCCGTCAGCAGCGGTCAAGGGGCGCGGCCTTGCGGCTTGCCCTTCCCCCCTCAGGTAAGGCATGCCATCCGTGGTTGAAAGAGGAGCCGCGCGGGAATGGGCGCAAAAGCACGAAAGCGCCGGGGATGCTGATCTATCGCATCTTGCTGACGCTGGTCTGGCCGGGACTGGTGCTGGCGCTGATCTGGCGCGTGCTGCGCGGGCGAGAGCAGTGGCGCGACCTGGCCCAAAGGCTGTCGGCACGCCGGGCGGGCGCAGGGAATGCCCTGTGGATCCACGGCGCCTCGAACGGAGAGCTGGCCTCGGCCCGCGCGGTGCTGACCGAGCTGGCCAACCGGGCCCCTGCCCGCCCGCTGCTGATCACCGCCAACACCGTGACCGCCCGCGATATGGTGGCCGCATGGCAGCTGCCGGGGGCCACAGCGCGGCTGGCCCCGATCGACACGTGGTGGGCACAGCCGCGCGCCGCCGCGCATGTCACGCTCGAGGCCGAGCTCTGGCCGAACCGCATCCGCCGCATCCCGACCGCCGTTCTGGGCGCGCGCATCAGCCCGCGCACCGCGGCGGGATGGGCCAGGGTGCCGGGGCTGGCGCAGGCGGTCTTTCCCCGGCTGCGCTGCGTGATCCCACAGGACAGCACCACGCCGGCACGGTTTGCCGCGCTGGGGGTGGCCCGGGAACGGATCGCGGCCCCGGTTCAGCTCAAGGCGCTGTACCGCCCACCTGACCGCGAGGTGCCGGACGACATCGCGCGCGCGTTTGATCCTGCGCGCAGCTGGCTTGCCGCATCCACCCACGACGGCGAAGAGCAGATCGTCCTTGCCGCCCAGCAGGAGCGCCAAAAGGCGGACCCGGGCATGCGCCTTATCCTCGCGCCCCGCCACCCTGCGCGGTTTGACGACGTGGCGCAGATGATCGCGGCGCGGGGGCTGACCTGCCACAGGCGCAGCGCAGGGCCGGTGCCGCCGGCGGGCTGCGACGTCCTTTTGGCCGACACGATGGGCGAAATGGACCTGTGGTATCGCGCCGCCGCCATCACCTTTGTCGGTGGCTCTCTGGTGGCGCGGGGCGGGCATACGCCGTATGAACCCGCCGCGCTTGGCTCGGCCATCCTGCACGGGCCGCATGTGGCAAATTTTGCCGAAAGCTATGCAGCCCTTCACCCCGGCGGGGCGGTGGAAATCACGGATGCGGCAACCCTGGCGCAGGCGCTTGCCAGGCTGTCAGAGCAGGGCACCCGGGCAACCCAGACCGCCGCAGCACGGGCCGCGCTTGGGGCCCATACAGACGCGGCAAGCGTGGCTCGGCAGCTCGCCGCGGCGCTGAAATTGTAAATTTTCACGAAATTTTGGTGGAAATCTGGGTTTTCGCGGTGGTTTTCCTCACTTTCGCGGCTGCAAACCTTTCAAACCGGCGATGAGGCGGGTATCTTTTGCCCCAAGCCCGCATATCAAAATCGGGCAGTCCGAGCGGGTATGATGAAGCAACTGCCTTTGACCCTGCGCACAGCGCACAAGTCTGACGTCCGAACGCAATTTGCGGCGCTGTGCTTTCGCACGGACACCGAAAAGCTGCGCGTCCTGCTTGTCACCAGCCGCCGCACCCGCCGCTGGATCCTGCCCAAGGGCTGGCCGATGGATGGCAAATCACCCGCCGAAAGCGCGGCCGTCGAAGCCTGGGAAGAAGGCGGCGTGCGCGGCAAGGCCTATGACCAGTGTCTTGGCGTGTTCTCGTACGACAAGGATATCGACGACGACAACCCGCTGCCGGTGATCGGGCTGGTCTACCCGATCAAGGTCAAGAAGATCGCGTCCAACTTTCCCGAGCGCAAGGAGCGCACGCGCAAATGGGTCGGTCTGAAAAAAGCGGCAGCACTGGTCAACAGCCCGGACCTTGCGGCGATCATACGGTCCTTTGACCCAAAGCGCCTGCGCTGACACGCCCCCTTGATCCCGCGCGCTGTCCTCATAAATTGGCGCGGTAAGAGGAGAGCGTGCGCGCATGATCAAATTCACCCTCAAATGCGATCAGGATCACCGGTTCGACAGCTGGTTCCCGTCAAACGGCGCATTTGACACGCTCAAGGCAGGCGGGCACCTGGCCTGCGCGGTGTGCGGCTCGCCTGCGGTGGACAAGGCGCTGATGGCCCCGCAGGTCGCCGTGCCCGAAGAAAAAGCGCCGGCCCGGCCGCTGGCCGCGCCAGCCTCACCCGCGGAACAGGCGCTGAAGGCGATGCGAGAACACGTGGAAAAGAACGCCACCTACGTCGGCGGTTCCTTTGCGACCGAAGCGCGCGCCCAGCACGACGGCACCAGCCCCGAACGCCCGATTTATGGCGAGGCCCGGCCCGAAGAGGCCAAAAAGCTGATCGAGGACGGCGTGCCCGTCGCCCCCCTGCCCTTTGGACCCAGCAGAAAGACAAATTGATGGACTACGTGATCACCGGCACCAGCCGCGGCATTGGCAAGGCTTTGGTGACCGAACTTGCCGGACGCGGCGCCTCGGTTACCGGATCGTCGCGCGACGGCAGCGCGGGGCCGGTTCTGGACGTGACCGATCCGGCCTCGGTCCGGGCCTATGCGGCGGGGTTCGACCACGTCGGCTGTCTGGTGTGCAACGCGGGCGTCTACCTCGACAAAGGGCAGGACCTCGACACCGGCTTTGCGGCGGATCAATGGGCGCAGACCTTTGCCGCCAACGTCACCGGAGTGTTCCTGACCATTCAGGCGATGCTTCCGGCGGTGCGGGCGGCGGGCGGCAAGATCGCCATCATCTCATCGCAGATGGGCTCGTCCGAGCGGGCGGGCGGCGGCAGCTATGTCTACCGCGCCTCGAAGGCGGCCGCGCTGAACCTGGGCCGCAACCTGGCGACCGACCTGCGCAGCGAAGGCATTGCCGTGGGCATCTATCACCCCGGCTGGGTGCGCACCGACATGGGCAGCGATGCCGCAGACATCGGCGTCGAGGAAAGCGCAGCGGGCCTTGCGGACCGGCTGGAACATCTGTCGATGGCCACAACCGGCTGCTTTGAATTCTACGACGGGCGGCCCATTCCGTTCTAGGCCGCTTGCACCTCGGGCCACCCTTGCGTAAAGCGCTTTCGAGTTTTCAAAAGGCCGCGCCCATGCCCGTTCTTGTCATGAAATTCGGCGGCACCTCTGTCGCCACGCTGGACCGCATCAAACGCGCCGCCAAACGCGTGGGCGTCGAGGTGGCCAAGGGCTATGACGTGATCGTCATCGTGTCGGCCATGTCGGGCGAGACGAACAAGCTGGTCGGCTTTGTGAACGACACCTCGCAGCTGTATGATGCGCGCGAATATGATGCCGTTGTGTCCTCGGGCGAGAACGTGACCGCCGGCCTCATGGCGCTGACGCTGCAGGAAATGGACGTGCCCGCACGCAGCTGGCAGGGCTGGCAGGTGCCGCTGCAGACCAACAGCGCCCACAGCGCCGCCCGGATCGAGGCGATCCCGACAGACAACATCAACGCCAAGTTCGCCGAAGGCATGAAGGTCGCCGTGGTGGCGGGCTTTCAGGGGATCAGCCCCGAAGGCCGCATCACAACGCTGGGCCGGGGCGGCAGCGACACGACCGCCGTCGCCTTTGCCGCCGCCTTCGGGGCCGAGCGCTGTGACATCTACACCGATGTCGACGGCATCTACACCACAGACCCGCGCATCGCGTCCAAGGCGCGCAAGCTCGACAAGATCGCGTTCGAAGAGATGCTCGAGCTGGCGTCGCTGGGCGCCAAGGTCCTGCAGACGCGCTCGGTCGAGCTGGCGATGCGGTTCAAGGTCAAGCTGCGCGTTCTGAGCAGTTTCGAGGAAATGGATGACGCCGCCGGGACGATGGTGTGCGACGAGGAGGAAATCGTGGAAAGCAAAGCAGTCAACGGCGTCGCCTACAGCCGCGACGAAGCCAAGATGACCCTGATCTCGGTCGCTGACCGGCCCGGCATCGCCGCCGCGATTTTTGGCCCCCTGTCGGAGGCGGGCGTGAACGTCGACATGATCGTGCAGAACATCTCGGAAGAAGGGCGTACCGACATGACCTTTTCCTGCCCCACCGATCAGGTGGCACGCGCGGAAAAGGCGATGGCGGATGCCAAGGCGGCCGGAGACATCAACTTTCACGATCTGGTGGCGGACACGGATGTGGCCAAGATCTCGATCGTGGGGATCGGCATGCGCAGCCACGCGGGCGTGGCCGCCAAGATGTTTGCCACGCTGCGCGACGAGGGGATCAACATCAAGGTGATCACGACGTCGGAAATCAAGGTCAGCGTGCTGATCGATCGCAAGTACATGGAACTGGCCGTCCAGTCCCTGCACGACGCGTTCGAGCTGGAAAAGGCCTAGGACCCGCGCCGCCGCCGAAACGCCAAAGCGCCAAGGCCTGCCAAAGCCACCATCAGCAAAAGCCCGCCCAGCCCCGCGAACCTCGGGGCGGGATCGGGCGCCATCAGCGCCAGCGTTTCGCCATCCGGCACCGTGGCGCTGTAACTGCCCACATAGCCCTGCATCCCGTATTCGCGCACGTCGAACGTCACGCTGCCACGCCCCGTGACCGGCAGGCGCAGGCTGATCGGCGCACGCGGCGTGTCGGTATAGGCGATAAACCCGGCATAGGCATACAGATCGCTCAGACGCGGCGCGGTTTCGGGCGTGGGTACCGTGCAGACGGTGGTCGCCAAAAGCGCGCCGACAGGGTCGACAAATGGCAGCCGGTCCGCCAGCGGGTGCACCATCATCGACAGCCCTTCGAACCGCGCAGGCGCACCGCCGATCCGCGCGTCCGCAGGGGCCAGCAGGTCATCGGCCATCAGGTAGGTGCCCTCGCGCAAACCGTCAAAATCGACGGTCCCGTCGGCTTCGGTCAGCGCAGAAGGTGGCAGGGCAAAGACCGGCTCCAGCGCATTGGCGGGCAGGCCAAAATAGACCTCGACCGCATCGGCAGTGCGCAGCACAACCATTTCCACCCGCGTCTGGGCCATCGCCAGAGCGGGCAGCGCCATCACACACAGCGTAAGAAAAAGGGCGGCAGTCCGTCTCATCCTGGGCTGTATATAAGACCCGACCGGCGGCTGCCCACCCATCCTCACGCATTGGTCAGGCGGACGGTTGCGCCGCCATGGCCAAGGTGCAACCTTGAGTGGATGCGATGTATTGCCCTTTGCCTTGCCCTGATCGGCGCGCCCGCCTTTGCCGAGCCGCTGTTCCCCAATTCGGTTGTGTCCAACGATCTGGATTTCATCCGTCCCGAAGATCCGACGCTGCTGGGGTGCCTCGCGCACCGCGGCCGCGCGCGGGCCGAGATGCCCAGCAAAGGGCGGCAAGGGCTGTTTCTGGACGATGTGCACGTGCTGCGCGCGGAATATGCCGATCAGACGGGGCTGGATTTCTATGTGGACCCGGGCGTGGGCAACGCACGCGCGGCGCTGAAGGCCGCCCGCCCGGTGGCCGAAGCGGTGGGCCGCCTGCCCGGCCCGATGCGCGGCGCGTTGAGCCACGTGGTGGTCAACACCGGCGATTTCACAGCCAATGCCGAGGATCAAGGCCGGTTTTTCGTGGTCTACACCGAGAACGTCAAGAAGCGGCTGCGCACCCGCGATCTGGATGAAACCGTGTTTCACGAAGCGGTCCACGCCACGCTCGATATCCCCCATGCCCGGTCGGCGGCGTGGCGCACAGCCCAGCGCAAGGACCGCGCCTTTCTGACGGCCTATGGCGCCGAACGGCCCAAGCAGGAAGACATGGCGGAAACGGCTTTGTTCGTCTTTGCCATGCACACTCATCCCGGCCGCCTGCCCGCGCAGGTCGAGGCTGCGGTCAAACAGAAGGTGCCGCACCGCTACGCATATCTGGCCGGGCTGTTTGACCAGATGGGCCCCTACCCGGCGCGCCGGACCGGACAGGCCGACTGCGACTAGGGCAGCAACCTGCGGCAAAATTCATCTGCAAGTTGAAAAACTTGCACTCCCCCGCCGCTGCGGTTTCCCCTATAGGTGAGGCAAGTGACCAAGGCGGACGGAATGGCCGACGGATTCGAAAGCGAAAGCCGGCAGCTGCTGGGGCGGCTGCGCAACCTGATGGCCGAAGAGGCCGCCGGGCAGGAACGGCTTGACCGCATCACCCACCTGACCGCCGACAGCATGGGCACCGAAGTGTGCTCGATCTACCTGTTCCGCGATGAAGACACGCTCGAGCTTTGTGCAACCGAAGGTCTGAACCCCGAAGCCGTGCACCAGACGCGGATGCGGCTGGGCGAAGGCCTGGTTGGCCGCGTGGCCCGCACCGGCAAGATCGTGAACACCGCCGACGCCCCGTCGGCCCGCGGGTTCCGGTACATGCCCGAAACCGGCGAAGAGATTTATTCGTCCTTCCTTGGTGTGCCGATCCAGCGGCTGGGCGAAAAGCTGGGCGTTCTGGTGGTGCAATCCAAAGAGGCGCGCGAATTTTCCGCCGATGCGGTTTATGCGCTGGAAGTGGTTGCCATGGTGCTGGCCGAGATGACCGAGCTGGGCGCTTTTGTCGGCGAAGGCGCGGCCCTGTCGGCGCGCCACCAGCAGCCGGTCGTCTTTCCCGGCACCGTGGGGCAGGAAGGCAGCGCCGAAGGCCATGTCTGGCTGCACGAGCCGCGCGTGGTGGTCACCAATCCCATCGCCGACGACCCGCACCGCGAGCTTGAGCGCCTGCACGACGCGGTCGAAGAGCTGCGTGTGGGCGTGGACAGGATGCTGGAAACTGTCGCGGGCGGCGACCGCGAACAGATCCACGTGCTGGAAGCCTTTCGCATGTTCGCCAATTCGCGCGGCTGGATGCGCCGGATGGAGGAGGACATCAGCCGCGGTCTGAGCGCCGAGGCCGCTGTCGAAAAGGAACAATCCACCGCACGCGCCCGCATGGAGCAGGTCACCGACGCCTACCTGCGCGCGCGCCTGCACGATCTGGACGATCTGTCGAACCGCCTGCTGCGCATCCTGACGGGTCAGGGCGTCAGCACGGACGCGATGCCCGACAACCCGATCCTGGTCGCGCGCAACATCGGCCCCGGAGAGCTTCTGGAATACGACCGCAAGCTGCGCGGCGTGGTGCTCGAGGAAGGCTCGGTCGGCAGCCATGCGGCCATCGTGGCACGCGCGCTGGCGATCCCGCTGATGATCCAGGCCAGCCGCATCACGACCGAAGCGCTGAACGGGGATCACATCCTGATCGACGGCGAAGCGGAAACGGTCCACCTGCGCCCCGATGACACGGTCGCCACGGCGTTCCGCGACAAGATCGCCATGCAGCACAAGGCACAGGAGCGTTATGCCTCGATCCGCGAGTTGCCCGCGGAAACACCCTGCGGCCAGACCATCGCGCTGCACATGAATGCCGGGTTGATGGCCGATCTGCCCTCGCTCGACTCGTCAGGGGCCGAAGGGGTGGGCCTGTTCCGGACCGAGCTGCAGTTCCTCTTGCGCAACCAGATGCCCAAGCGGTCCGAGCTGGTCGAGATCTATGACCGGGTGATGAACGCCGCCCATGGCAAGCGCGTGGTGTTCCGCACGCTGGACATCGGGTCGGACAAGGTCTTGCCCTACATGAA
>JAHDCH010000009.1:9077-21663 GCA_020629995.1 Pseudaestuariivita sp.
GCCGCCGACCGCGAGAACGAGCGCGTGCGCAAACGCTATGACACGCTGAACGTGTCGTTCCTGACCTTCCTGGAAGGGATCGTAAAGCGCTGCATCACCTCGAACACGGCGCTCAGCTTTTGCGGCGAAGACGCCGGTCGCCCGGTCGAGGCGGCGTGCCTTGCGGCCATGGGCCTGCGCACCTTGTCGATGCGCCCGGCCTCGATCGGGCCGGTCAAGTCGCTGCTGCGGCGCACCAATATCACCGAGCTGTACGAGGTGATCGCCGAGGCGCGCGAGCGCGGCGACCAATCCGTGCGCCCCGCCGTGACCGAATATCTGCGCCGCACCTAAGCCTTGTTGATGCGCGGCGGGTCCGTCCGCATCCGCAGGTCCGCCACCAGAACGTCATGCGGCAGCGCCCTGTCCCGCGCCAGCCGGCGCAGGCGGAACATCACATGTGCCAGTTCCTGATAATAGCTGACATAGGCATAGTTCGTGGCCGCACCCGCCATGGCGCCCAGCACGGGCACCGCTTGCGCCGCCAGCTTTTGCCCCAGCGCCGCGGCCAGCCGCGGCACCACCCGCGCCAGCACCGCGTTTACCGCTGTGCCCGAGATCGCCGCCCGCGCCGTCAGGAACCCGAGGTCCACGCCTTCATCCTCGCCTGCAAGCGGCCCCTTGGCCGCCAGAACCAGCAGGCACTCTGTCTCGATCTCGGGGTCTTTGGGATCGAACCCGTGTTCGACGGCCACGTTCTGGATTGCGCGCAGCAGCAACGTCGTGGTCACCGGCAGCTCCATCAGCGAAGACGGCACACCGCCCAGACCGCCAGCCGCCCCCGAAGCCGTCGCGGCCAGTTTATCAAGCCACGGCACGCTGCTGCCGCCCACATCACGAGACGCCTGGGCGGCGCGCATGGCGCCTTTCAGCGCGCGCAGAGTGGCGTCCTCCAGCGCGTCGCGCACGCCGCCGGGCAGCCGCGCCACCTGCGCCTCGGCCTGATCGCCGATAAAGTTCAGGACTTGCAGCCCAAGCCCGTCCGCCTTGGCATAGCGCCGCGCCAGAGCCTCGAGCTCTTGTTCGACCTCAGGCGGGATCACCACCACGTCCATGTCACCGCTGTCCATGCTGCTCCCCCGATGTTTCATCTATTAACATCGGAACGCTCCTGCGCGATTTCAACCCGGCTGGGTCACATCTCCGGCCACGCCGTCCCATGCGCCTGGCACAAGGGCCAACCCCAGAACGCGTGCAGGGTTTGTGGGGGGCGGCATATGCACCCCTTCCAGCTGCTGAAAGCCGAACCGCCCGTAATAGGGCGCATCGCCAACCAGCAAGACGCGGTCCCACCCGGCCTTGGCTGCGCGCTCCAGAGCGGTCAGCATCAGCTCGGCGCCAAGGCCTTCGCCCTGCCGTGTCGGGTGCACCGCAATCGGCCCCAGAAGCAACGCGCGCGCCGTGCCGATCTGCACCTCCCAGAACCGGATCGCGCCTCCGACAACGCCGTCCTGCCGTGCGACAAGGCACAGATCGCGCACCGGGTCGGCCCCGTCGCGCAACCGGTACGACGACAGCGCCTCGCGCCCGGGCGCAAAGCACAGATCGAACAAGGCTTCGACCTCCCACCGATCCTCCGGCTGTTCCTGGCTCAGCACGCGCGTCCACCGTCCCGGTTGCATTCCCCCGTCCCGGCCCTATCACGAGGCAAAGCGCCCACGCAAACCTCAGGAACCGCAGATGTATTACGAACCAAAAAACGGGCATGGCCTGCCACACAACCCGTTCAACGCCCTGATCGCGCCGCGCCCCATCGCGTGGATTTCAACCCGGTCGGACAGCGGCACCGCAAATCTCGCGCCTTACAGCTTTTTCAACGGTGTCTCGTACGAGCCGCCCCAGATCATGTTCGCCTCGACCTCCGCCAAGGCAGACCAGGACAACACCAAGGACACCGTTGCCAATATCCGCGCCACGGGATGCTTTGCCGTGAACCTTGTCAGCTATGACCTGCGCGACGCCATGAATGTGACCTCCGAGCATTTCGACAAGGACACCGACGAATTCGCCCGCGCCGGCCTCACGCCTGCACCCTGCTCGGCCATCGACTGCCCTCGCGTTGCCGAGGCCCCCGCAACGCTGGAATGCCGGCTGGTACAGATCACCCGGCTGCCGGGTCAGTCGAACTATGTCGTCTTTGGCGAAGTCGTCGGCGTGCATATCGACGACACCATCCTGAAGGACGGCATGGTGGACGTGACCTCGTTCCAGCTGCTCTCGCGCCTCGGCTACCGCGATTACACCCGCGTGACCGAAGCCTTTACCCTGGCGCGCCCCGATGACTGAGCACCCGATCATCCCGCTGCCCAGCCCGGACGAGCCGCACCCGATCATCCTGCCCGATGGCACGCGGGTGCCAAGCACCGTGCAATTGTCGGCCGTGACCGATCATCCCAACTTTCACGTGGGCGCATGGAGCTATGCCTCTTCGTTCGATCCGCCCTCGAACTGGGTGGGCAGGCTTGCGCCCTATCTGTTCCCGAACGTCCCCGACCAGATCCATATCGGCAAGTTCTGTCAGATCGCGCACGGCGTCACCTTTGTCAGCGCTGCGGCCAATCACTGGATGGACGGGCCGTCGACCTACCCGTTTCCGGTCCTCGACATGACGCGGCACCTGCCCTTGCCGCCCGACAGCCGCGATATCACCATCGGGCATGATGTCTGGCTTGGCTATGGCGCGCTGGTTCTGGCCGGCAGCACGATCGGCAATGGCGCGATCATCGGTGCCGGAGCGGTGGTGCGCGGGGCGGTGCCGGACTATGCGGTGGTCATCGGCAATCCCGGGCGGGTCGTGCGCAAACGCTACTCCGATGCCGATATCACCACGCTGAATCGCCTTGGCTGGTGGGACTGGCCGCCCGAGCGGATCGAAGCGGCCCAGCCCGCGCTGGTTTCGGGCACAGTCGCCGACCTTGCGGCATTCGCACCCTGACGAAGGTCCCGGGTGGGCGGGCCTCGTCGCAGACGGGGTCGCCCAGGCGGGGCTAGTGCCCGCCCGAGAACAGGCCGCGATGCACGGCGTAATCGGCCGCGATCTGGTATTCGGGATCGTCCTCGGCCTTGACCACGATCAGCCCGGCCTTGGACAGGATGCGCCGGCAGTCTCGCGACAGGTGGCGCAGTTCCAGCTCCTTGCCTTCCTCGGCATAGCGGCCCGCCATCGTCTCGATCGCGTTCAGCGCCGACTGGTCCGCCACGCGGCTGTCGGCAAAATCCACCACCACGCGGCCCGGATCACCCTTGACGTCAAACAGCTCCTGAAACCCTTCGGCCGAGCCAAAGAACAGCGGCCCGTTCACCTGGTACACCTTGGCTCCCTCGGGCGTCACATACGCCTTGGCCGAGATGCGCTTGGCGTTTTGCCAGCTGTATTGCAGGGCCGAGACGATCACGCCCACCACCACCGCCACCGCAAGGTCTTCGAGCACCGTCACCACGGTCACCAGCAGCATCACGAACGTCGCGAACTTGGGCGCCACGCGCATGATGCGGAACGTGTTCCAGGCAAAGGTGCCGATCACCACCATGAACATCACCCCCACCAGTGCGGCCAGCGGGATCTGTTCGATCAGCGGCGAGGCAAACAGGATGAATGACAGCAGAAACAGTGCCGCCGCCGTGCCCGCAATCCGCGTCCGCCCTCCCGAGCGCACGTTGATCATCGACTGCCCGATCATCGCGCAGCCGCCCATCCCGCCGAAAAAGCCGGTGACGGTGTTGGCGATCCCCTGCGCCACGCATTCCTGGGACGCGCCGCCGCGCTGGTCGGTCATCTGGTTGACCAGGTTCAGCGTCAGCAGGCTTTCGATCAGGCCGATGGCCGCAAGAATGATCGCGTAGGGCAGGATGATCTCAAACGTTTCCCAGTTCATCGGCACCATGGGCACGTGAAACGGCGGCAGACCGCCTTCGATCGAGGCCATGTCGCCTACGCGCGGGATCGGCAGGTCAAAGGCGATCACGATCACCGCCACGATCACGATGGCGGCCAGCGGCGCAGGCACCGCCGTCGTCACCTTGGGCAGCAGCCAGATGATCGCCATAGTCAGCGCCACACCTGCCAGCATCAGGTACAAAGGCAGGCCCGACAGCCATTCGCCCCCCGACATGCCGTGGCCCGACGCCTCGGCCGTGCCCGGCACCTGAAATTGCGTCAGCTGCGCGAGGAAAATCACAATGGCCAGCCCGTTCACAAAGCCCAGCATCACCGCATGCGGCACCAGCCGGATGAACTTGCCCAGCCGGAACACCCCCGCGGCAATCTGCAACAGACCCATCAGCACCACGGTGGCAAAGAGATATTCGACGCCGTGTTCCGCCACCAGCGCCACCATCACCACGGCCAAGGCGCCCGTCGCGCCCGAGATCATGCCGGGCCGCCCGCCGATCAGCGCCGTGATCAGACCAACCAGAAACGCCGCATAAAGCCCCACCAGAGGATGCACCCCGGCAACAAAGGCAAAGGCCACCGCTTCGGGCACCAGCGCCAGTGCGACAGTCAGGCCGGACAGGATCTCGGTCTTGAGCATCACCGGGAACGGGCGGTTGTCGCTTTCGGGACGCAAGGTCAGCGACAGGTTGCGGGCAAAATCGGAATAAGAGGAAATGGCCAAGAGGCGGCTCCCGGAGGCTGAGATGTCTGGTTTGCCCGCGCGGCTAACACGGGCGGGCCGGATGTGCCACCTCGCGCGGCGCATCCCGGCCAATTATCCGGCGCAGGGCGCGGCAATCTGCGGCGCAGATGGGCAACCCGGGCCGCGGCGGCGCTTTGCCCCTTCCCTTTCGACCCATGGGACAGCACTGTTCCCCCAAACAAGGAGGCACGCGCATGACGGACACCAAACTGGCCATTATCGGCGGATCGGGCATCTACGAGATCGACGGGCTGGAAGGCGCCGAATGGGTCACGGTCGACACGCCCTGGGGCACGCCTTCGGATGCGATGCTGACGGGGACGCTGGGCGGCACGCCCGTCGTGTTTCTGCCGCGCCACGGGCGGGGCCATGTCCACACGCCCACCACCGTGCCGTACCGCGCCAATATCGACGCACTGAAACGGCTGGGCGTGACCGATGTCATCAGTGTATCGGCCTGCGGGTCGTTCCGCGAAGAGATGGCGCCGGGCGATTTCGTGATCGTTGACCAGTTCATCGACCGCACCTTTGCGCGCGAGAAAAGCTTTTTCGGTCCCGGCTGCGTGGCGCATGTGTCGGTCGCCCATCCCACCTGCCCACGGCTGGGCGCGGCCTGCCTGACGGCAGCGCGCGATGCGGGTGTGACCGTGCATGACGGCGGCACCTACCTGGCGATGGAGGGGCCACAATTTTCGACCCTGGCCGAGTCGAAGATGTACCGCGAGGCCTGGGGCGCGGACGTGATCGGCATGACCAACATGCCCGAGGCCAAGCTCGCCCGTGAGGCCGAGCTGTGCTATGCCAGTGTGGCCATGATCACCGATTACGACAGCTGGCATCCCGACCACGGAGAGGTCGATGTCACCCAGATCATCGCCACCCTGATGGGCAACGCAGGCAAGGCCCGCGAGATGGTCTCGGCGCTTGCCCCGGCGCTGGGGGGCACGCGCGAACCTTGTCCTCATGGCTGCGACCGGGCGCTTGAATTCGCCATCATCACGCAGCCCCCGGCGCGCGATCCCGACATGGTGGCAAAGCTGGACGCGGTGGCGGGCCGCGTTCTGGGCTAGCGGCCAATGCGGCGGGGGCTGATCGCGCTGGTGGTTGTGATCGCGGTGTTTCTTGCACCGTGGTCAGCGCTGCGCGTCACGGCGCGGCTGCATACCCCGCAAGACGCGCCCCCGGTCGAGGCTGCGCTGATATTTGGCGCGCTGGTGCGCAGCGGCCAGATCAGCCCCCTGCACCGCGAACGGCTCGACGCCGGGCGCGTGATGCTGGAGGCCGGCACGGCCGACATGCTGGTGGTGTCCAACGCGGCCAAGGCCGCCCGCGCGATGGAAGATTATCTGCTGGCCCGCGGCGTGGCACCCGAACGGATTGAGCGTGACGGCTCTGCCGACAGCACCCCCGACACCTGCGCCAACGAAGCCGCCCGCGCAGCTCCGCGCAAGGTCGCCTTTGTCAGCAACGCGTTTCACCTGCCCCGCATCCGTCTGCATTGCGCACCCTACGCGCTGGACGCAGTTCTGGTCGTTGCCGATGATCCGGGACGGGCTACGGCGCCTTTTCTCACCCGGCTGCGGGTGCGCAGCTACCGATTTTTGCGGGAAAACCTGCTGACCTGGGCTGTTCTCTTGCGGGTATATCCGACAGGGTGACGGCGCGCTGCGGGAAGAAGGAGATCCACGATGGCATTTGACGTTTGGCTGGCCTTTGCGCTGGCATCCACCGTGCTGCTGGTGATCCCGGGGCCGACGCTGCTTTTGGTGCTCAGCTATGCGCTGACGCAGGGGCGGCGCACGGCGATTGCCTCGGCGCTGGGTGTGGCGGCAGGCGATCTGCTGGCCATGACCGCGTCGGTGATCGGGCTGGGCGCGCTGTTCCTGGCCTCGGCCACGGCGTTCACGGTGCTGAAATGGGTTGGGGCGGCCTATCTGATCTGGATGGGCGTGCGGATGCTTCTCGGCGCTGGCCGGGCGCCAGCGTTGACGTCAAAACCGGCGGGCGAGCCGGCGGGCAAGGTGTTTCGCGACCTTGCGACCGTGACGGCACTGAACCCCAAATCCAACACATTCTTCATCGCCTTTGTGCCCCAGTTCATCGACCCCGGTGCAGCCTTTGCCCCGCAGGCCGCCTTGCTGATCGTAACCTTTGTGGCCATCGCCGGGATCAATGCTTTGATCTTTGCGCTGGCTGCCAACGTCATGCGGCAGCGCATGACGCGGCCCGGGGTGCAGACCTGGCTGGCCCGGATCGGCGGCAGCACCTTGATCGCGATGGGCCTTGCCACTGCCAGCCTGAGAAAGGGCGCCGCATGAAAACCGTTCAGGATTATATTCGCACCATCCCCGATTTCCCGCACGAGGGGATCATGTTCCGCGATGTGACGACGCTGTTCGCGCATCCGCGCGGGTTCCGCATGGCCGTGGACCAGATGTTGCACCCCTATGCCGGGATGCAGATCGACGCGGTTGCGGGGCTCGAGGCGCGGGGGTTCATCCTGGGCGGCGCCATCGCGCACCAGCTGTCGGTCGGCTTTGTGCCTTTGCGCAAAAAGGGCAAGCTGCCCGGCAAGACTATCGAGCAGGCCTATACGCTGGAATACGGCGAGGCGGTTGTCGAAGTGCATGACGACGCCATCACGGCCGGGCAAAAGATCCTGCTGGTCGACGATCTGTTGGCCACCGGTGGCACGGCCGAGGCGGGCGTCAAGCTGATCGAACGGCTGGGCGGCGACATCATCGCCTGCGCCTTTGTCATCGACCTGCCCGATCTGGGCGGGCGCACCAGGCTTGAGGCGATGGGGCTGCAGGTGGACGCGCTGTGCGCCTTTGACGGCGACTGACGCGCACGGGGCAACGGATTCAGATTCAGGCCTCCGGCGGGGATATTTCCAGCCAGAAGAAGCGGGCAGCCAGACGCGCACGATCAGGCGAGGCGGGCCGGACAGGCCCGATGAGCAGCCCTAGCGCAGAACCGCACCGGGGTTCATGATGCCATTGGGATCAAGGGCGGCCTTGATCGCGCGCATCGCCGCAAGCTTGGCCGGATCGCCATATCGCTCGAGGTCCGCGACCTTGAGCCGCCCGATCCCATGCTCGGCGCTGACTGAACCGCCCATGTCATGCACCAGATCATGCAGACAGGTTTTGACCTGCGGCCGCTCGGCTTCGTAATCGGCGCGGGTCTTGCCTGGCGTCGGGAAGACGTTGAAATGCA
The DNA here is from genome assembly GCA_020629995.1 of Pseudaestuariivita sp. Lineage (GTDB taxonomy): Bacteria > Pseudomonadota > Alphaproteobacteria > Rhodobacterales > Rhodobacteraceae > Pseudaestuariivita. The sequence continues at coordinate 16,973 of JAHDCH010000009.1, forward strand.
GGTTCCCGTCGCCGAGGTGCCCAAAGCAGTTGATGCGGAACTCTGCGATCCGGGCCAGCCGCGCATGCGCCTCGGGGATGAACGCAGGGATCACGCCCAGCGGCAGAGAGATGTCATGCGACGACACCGACCCGATCTTGCGATTGGCCTCGGGGATCCTTTCGCGCACGGCCCACAGCTCGTCGCGTTGCGCGGCGCTTTGGGCGATGATCCCGTCGCTGACATGGCCAGCCTCGGCCCCGGCGGCAAAGAGCGCCTCGAGCGCGCCCGCAGGATCCAACCCACGGGCAAGGCCGACCTCAACCAGCACCATCCATTCAGGCGGGTCCGAGGGCCAGGGCCGTTTGACCTGCGGCAGGGTTTCGGCCAGGAAATCAAGCCCGGCGCGGTGGATCAGCTCGAACGCCGAGATGCCCTCGCCCATCTGGTCGCGCGCAATCGCCAGAAGCGCCAGCGCCGCCTCGGGCGAGGCAACCGCCATCAGCGCAGTGCCGGTGCCCGCAGGGCGCGGCGAGAGTTTCAGAGCAGCGGCGGTGATCACGCCCAGAGTGCCCTCGGACCCGATCAGCAGGTGACGCAGATCATAGCCCGTGTTGTCCTTGCGCAGGCGTTTCAACCCGTGCCAGATGCTGCCGTCGGGCAAGACCGCCTCGAGCCCCAGCACCTGATCCCGCGCATTGCCATAGCGCAGCACGTTGACGCCGCCCGCATTGGTGCCCAGAAGCCCGCCGATCCGCGCCGACCCTTCCGAGGCCAGCGACAGGGGAAAGAGGCGCCCGGCCTCGGCGGCGGCGCTCTGCACGTCAGCGAGGATCGCCCCCGCATCCGCCACCAGAACATTTTCTTCGGGATAGACGGCGCGGACCGCGTTCATGCGTTCAAGCGACAGGATCAGCGGCGCGGGGCCATCGGGCATCAGCTGCCCACCCACAAGCCCCGTGCCCCCGCCATATGGCACAACCGGCACGCGCGCCGCGGCGCAGGCGGAGATGATCGCGCTGACCTCGGCGGTGCTGCCCGGGCGGGCCACGGCCGCCGCCTGCCCGGCCCAGCGGTCGCGCGGCTCTTCGAGATAGCGCGGCGCGGCGGGATCAAGGCGCAGGCCGGGCACGGCCGCGACAAGACGGTCAAGAAAGGCGCCATCGGCGCTGGCAAGCTGGGGCATGGGTTATTCGATCTCGATCACGAATCGGGGCTGCATGACCATCACCGTGGGGCTGCGCGGCAGCGTGCGCAAGCTGACATCGAGATGCGGCTCGGCCACGCGGACCACTTCGAACTCGGTGCCGATGCCCTGCAGGAAAGCACCCAGCGAATAGGTCGAGAACCAGTGCATCGGGATCACGATCGACGACCGCAGTCGCCGCACCACGGCGATCATCTCGGGCAGGGGCAGCGTCAGCCCGCCATCCACCGGTGCCATCACCACATCCAGCCGGCCCAGCGCGGCGAATTGCGCATCATTCGGAATGTGGTGCAGATGGCCCAAGTGCCCGATACACAGGCCCGCGACCTCGAACACAAAGATCGAATTGCCGTTCTCCTCGCGCCCTGAAAATTGCGAGCGGATGTCGGTCGAGACGTTGCGCACCAGCATCTCGCCAAGGTCGAGATGATGGTCGACGCCCGTGCCGAAATCCTCGCCCCAGCCACGCAGAACATGCGGGATCGCGGGGTCGGGCACAGAGGTCCAATGCGAGCTGTGCGCGTGGTTCATCGTGACCACGTCGGGGACAAAGTCACGCTGGCCGGTGAACCCCGTGTAGTCGGTGATCGCCGTCAGCCCGCCATGGGTTTCGATGAGAAAACTGGCGTGCTGAACATAGCTGAGCCGGACGGTGAATTCAGGGATCGCCGAGGCCTGCGCCTGCCACAGACGTTCCGGGCCGCCCGGCACAAAATGCAGCGACGGGTCGGTCTGTGCGATGGCGATGCAATGGCTGGATGTGCGGCTGTCCTGCGCGGCGGCAAAGGCGGGCAGGCACATCAGGATGGCAACGACATAGCGCAACATGGGCGGTCCTCCTGACAGGCAACCTAGCGCGTTGCCGCCCGCCGCCCAGACCTAGCCCGCCGCGGTGCGCCCCCGGCGGTCAGACCGCAGCGCGGAATACAGCACATGCGTGCGCCAGCGACCATCGATCTGCAGATAGCTTTGCGCCACGCCTTCGTATTTGAACCCGCTTTTCTCGAGCAGCCCGCGCGAGGCTTCGTTTTCTGGCAGGCAGGCCGCTTCGATGCGGCTGAGGTCAAGGCCCGTGAACGCGTGATGCACCATGGCGGCAATCGCCTCGCGCATATAGCCCTGCCGCGCGTGGGGCACCCCGATCCAATAGCCCAGTGTCCCGGCCTGCGCCGGGCCGCGGCGGATGTTGTCGAGCGTGATCGCCCCCAGCAGCGCCTGATCGGAACGGCGCACCAGGAACAGCGGCACCGCATTGCCCGACCCGATCGCGCGCGCGGACCAGTAGACGCGGTTGGTGAAGGCCTTGCGCGTCAGGTGGTCATGCGCCCAGCTGGGTTCCCACTTGGCCAGAAAATCAACCGAGTTTGACCGCAGCGCCACCCAGGCGCGAAAGTCGGAATGCTGCGGCGGGCGCAGGGTGAGACGTTCGGTCTCGATCCGCATTTTCCGCCGCATCGTCAGCATCGTCAGGCCGCCCGTCGCTCCTGCAGGGCATCGAGGGTCAGCGCAGCCTCGACCGGACCGTAAAGCGCCAAAGCGGCGGGCGCGTCCGTTGCGATCCGCGCCGCAAAGGCCTGCACATCCGCCCGCGTCACACTGTCGATCCTGGCGACAGTTTCCTCGAGCGGGATGACACGGCCATGCACATGCACCATCCGCGCCATGCGTTCGGCCCGCGACGACGGGCTTTCCAGCCCCATGAGCATCCCGGCCTTCATCTGGACACGGGCGCGGGTCACTTCGTCTTCGGTGATGTCGCCCGCCGCGCGCTTGATCTCGTCAATGGTCAGCGCTGACAGGGCGGCGATGTCGTCGGCGCCGGTTCCGGCGTAGATCGTCATCATACCGGTGTCGGAATAGGCGCTGGCCTGAGCATAGATCGTGTAGCACAGCCCCCGCGCCTCGCGCGCTTCCTGAAACAGGCGGGACGTCATCCCCCCGCCCAGAACGCTGGCATAGACCTGCCCGGTGTGAAAATCGGGGGCCTTGATGTGCGGCGTCTCAAAGGCCAGGGCGAAATGGGCCTGTTCAAGATCCTTGACCTCGCGCACTTCACCGCCCGAAAAGACCGACGGCACCAGCTGCGCGCGCGTGCCGCCCATGCGGCCGGCAAACATCGCTTCGGCCGCGCGCACGATGGCGTCGTGGTCGACAGCACCCGCGGCAGAAAGGATCATCCGTTCGGGTGCATAATGCGTCGCCGTGAATGTTTCGAAATCTGCGCGGGAAAAGGCGCTGACCCGCTCGGCCGGACCAAGGATGGAGCGGCCCATGGGCTGATCGGGATAGGCCTTTTCCTGCAGCCAGTCGAAAATCACGTCATCCGGCGTATCCAGCGATTGCCCGATCTCGGCCAGGATCACGCCGCGTTCGACCTCGATCTCGCGCGCGTCAAAGGCGGGGTTAAGGACGATGTCGCCGATCACATCCAGCGCCAGCGGCACATCCGCCTCAAGCACGCGGGCGTAATAGGCGGTGACCTCGCGGCTGGTGTAGGCGTTGATGTAGCCGCCCACGTTCTCGATGGCCTCGGCAATCTGGAGCGCGTTGCGGCGGGCCGTGCCCTTGAACGCCATATGCTCGAGGAAATGCGCGATGCCGTTCTGCTCGGGCGTTTCGTGCCGCCCCCCCGCGGTGACCCACAGCCCGATGGAAGCCGAGGCGAGGCCGGGCATACGCTCGGTCACGATACGCAAGCCATTGGGCAGGGTGGTCAGCTGGACGGTCACTGGGCGATACGCTCCCGGATGAGGGTGGTCAGCGCGGTCAGGTCGTTGGCGACCCGGGTCACGCGTTCGGGCCGGTCATACAGGTCCGCCATCCGGTGTGGAAGGGGCGGACGCGTGCCTGCGGCCTTTTCCACCGCATCTGGGAACTTGGCCGGATGCGCGGTGGCCAGTGTGATCATGGGCGCGGTGCCCAAATGCTCTTCGGCGACCTTCACGCCGATGGCCGAGTGAGGGCAAAGAAGCTCGTTCATCGTGTCCCGCGCGCGGGTGATGGTGGCGAGCGTTTCATCCTCGGAGGCGCGGCCCGAGCCAAACTCCGCCCCAAGGCGATCCAGAGTGCCTTGGCTGAGGTGAAAGCCCCCCTGCCCTTTCAGCTCGTCCATCAGCTGGGCCACTGCCGCGCCGTCGCGATCATAGGCGTCAAACAGAAGGCGTTCGAAGTTGGACGACACCTGGATGTCCATCGAGGGCGAGATCGAGGGGATCACCGCGTCGGTCACATAGCCTCCGGTGGTCAGGCAACGGTGCAGGATGTCATTCTGGTTGGTGGCAACGACCAGACGGTCGATGGGCAGGCCCATGCGCTTGGCGATGTAGCCGGCAAAGATGTCACCAAAGTTGCCGGTGGGCACGGTGAAGCTGACCTTGCGGTGCGGCGCGCCAAGGGCCACGGCGGAGGTGAAATAATAAACGACCTGCGCCAGCACGCGGGCCCAGTTGATCGAATTGACGCCCGCAAGGCGCACGCCATCGCGGAAGTCGAAATCGTTGAACAT
>JAHDCH010000010.1 GCA_020629995.1 Pseudaestuariivita sp.
GGCCGCCGCCGATCACAACCACCTTGTTGCCGGGGCCCATGGCCATCATCGCCTCGGTGTCTTCCAGGTCGCGGTAGGGGATCACGCCGTCCAGATCATGGCCGGGCATCGGGATCATGAACGGGGTCGAGCCGGTGCCGAGGATCAGCTTGTCATATTCCACATCGCCGTTTGGCGCCTTGATCACCTTGTTGGCGCGGTCGATGCCGCTGACCGCCTCGCCAAAGCGGCAGGTGATGCCGCGCTCGGCATACCAGGCGTCATCGTGGGTGACGATGTCCTCGTAGGTCTGATCGCCCGCCAGAACCGGCGAGAGCATGATGCGGTTATAGTTCCCGCGTGGCTCGGCGTTGAACAGGGTGATGTCAAAGGCGTCCGGTGCGGCGTCGGTCAGGTGCTCCAGCACTCGGCCCGAGGCCATGCCGGCTCCGATCACGACAAGTTTCGTGGTCATACCGTTCACTCCGCTGCGATGGCCGATGCGGCCGGTTTGGGTTTGGGTTTGGCGCCGTGCTCGTATTCTTCGAGGAAATCGAGCACTTCCTGCCGGTAGGCATAGTAATCCGGGTGCGCCAGAAGGGCCTTGCGGGTGCGCGGGCGCGGCAGGTCAACCTTGGTGATCTTGCCGATGGTGGCGCGGGGGCCGTTGGTCATCATCACCACGCGGTCGGCCAGCAGGATCGCCTCGTCCACGTCATGGGTGACGCAGATCGCGGTGACCTTGGTGCGCGACCAGACTTCCATCAGCACTTCCTGCAGCTCCCACCGGGTGAGGCTGTCCAGCATGCCAAAGGGTTCGTCCAACAACAGCAGCTTGGGCGACAGGGCAAAGGCGCGGGCGATGCCGACGCGCTGTTTCATGCCGTTCGACAGCGACGCGGCGGGTTTGTCCATCGCATCGGCAAGGCCGACCCGTTCGAGGTAGTAATCCACCACATCCTGCTTTTCCGCGCGGCTGGCGCGGGGATAGACGCGGTCGACCCCGATGGCGCAGTTTTCCCGCGCGGTCAGCCATGGAAACAGCGACGGCGATTGGAAGACCACCGCACGTTCGGGGTCCGCGCCTTCGACATGGCGGCCATCCAGCTTGATCGCGCCCTTGGAGATCTCATTGAGCCCCGCCGCCATGGTCAGCACGGTGGATTTGCCGCAGCCCGAATGCCCGATCAGCGAAATGAATTCGCCCTTGTCGAGCTTGAGGTCGAAATCCTCGACCACGGTGAGCGGCCCCTTGGGCGTGGGATAGACCTTGTGCAGCTGGGAAAAGTCGAGAAAGCGGTTTTCGATCAGACCCTTCTGCGCGTCGGCGACCGCGGTCGGGACGCCGTGGATCGGCGTGACGTCGGGCAGGATTTTGCTGCCTTCGACCTTGGCCTCGATCCCCACATCCATCAGCGTGCGGGTCACTTCGGCGCGCAGCTGCTTGAACCCGTCGTGCGTGTTCATCGCAGTGCGGTCGCGGGGGCGGGGGATATCCACGGTAAACTCGCGGCCCAGCGTGCCGTCGGGGTTCAGCGCGATGATCCGGTCGGCCAGAACGATGGCCTCGTCCACGTCATTGGTGATCAGCACGCAGGTCTTTTTCTCGGCGTCCCAGATCGCCTCGATCTCGTCCGCCAGATTGGCGCGGGTCAGCGCATCCAGCGCCGACAGCGGCTCGTCCAGCAGCAGCACCTCGGGGTTCATCGCCAGCGCGCGGGCCACGTTGACCCGTTGGCGCATGCCGCCCGACAATTCTGCAGGTCGGCGCGTGGCGGCGTGGCTGAGGCCGACCATGTTGACGTAATGCGCGGCCTTTTCGGCCCGCTCGCCCTTGGACAGTTTGGGAAAGACGGTGTCGACCGCCAGCTGCACATTGCCCGTCACCGTCAGCCAGGGCATCAGCGAATAGCTTTGAAAGATCACGCCGCGTTCGGGGCCGGGGCCGGCGATGGGGGCGCCTTTGAACAGCGCCTCGCCGGTGGTGGGCGTGTCGATCCCCGCCAGCATGTTGATCAGCGTCGTCTTGCCGGTGCCGGAAAAGCCCAGCAGGACCACGAACTCTCCCTCGGCGACGCTCAGGTCGATCCCTTTCAGGACATCGGTCCGCGCGGTGCCTTCGCCGAAAGACTTGGTGACGTTTTTCAACTCAAGAATGGACATGACGCTCACCGGTGGTTCGAGAAGGTAAAGAGGGACTGGATCGCGTACATCAGGCGGTCGAGCAAAAAGCCGATGATGCCGATGGTGAAGACCGCGACCATGATCTTGGCCAGGCTTTGCGACGACCCGTTCTGGAACTCATCCCAGACGAATTTGCCGAGGCCGGGGTTCTGCGCCAGCATTTCGGCGGCGATCAGCACCATCCAGCCCACGCCCAGCGACAGGCGCAAACCGGTAAAGATCAGCGGCAGGGCCGAAGGCAGGACCAGCTTGGTGATCTTGGTCCAGGTGTTCATCTTGAGCACCTTGGACACGTTCACCAGATCCTTGTCGATGCTCGCCACGCCCAGCGATGTGTTGATCAGCGTCGGCCAGAGCGAACACAGCGTGACCGTGATGGCCGAGTTGAGGAAGCTTTTGGAAAACAGCCCGTCGTTGGTGACGTAGACGGCCGAGACCACCATCGTCACGATGGGCAGCCACGCCAGCGGTGACACCGGTTTGAAGATCTGGATGATCGGGTTCAGCGCCGCATTGGCGGTGGGCGACAGGCCCGCGGCGATGCCCAGAGGGATCGCGATGACCGATGCGATAAGAAAGCCGAAGAAGACCGTTTTGATCGAGGTCCAGATCTGCTGGTAATAGCTGGGAGAGCCCGTATAGGCGCGCTCGACCGGCTCGCGGCCCTGTTCGATACGGCGCTCGTTCAGCTTGGCGACCTGATCTTCGAACTTGGCCTTGGAGGCGGCTTTGGCCTGCGCGTCTTCGTGCAGGTTGACCGCCTGTTCCCAGACCTGGGCGGGGCCGGGCACGGCGCCAAGAGAGGTTTGCACCGTGGGCGCCAGAGTGCCCCACAGCGTCAGGAACGCAGCGATGGCCAGCAGGGGCACCCCAAGAAGACGCCAGATTTCAGAGACTTGCGCGCGGGGGTTGTCGCCAGCCGCGGCCTTGAGCAAGGGCGTCAGCCACGACAGGCCCAGAACCTGGAACCAGCGGTCAGCCTTGGTGATGCGAGAGAAGATGCGGGTGCGCCGGGCTTCGCGCTCTTCGGCGGCGGCGCTGGCGGGGTCTATGGCGGTCATGGCGGTCAGTCCTGCTGGAGTGGCAAAGGCGGTGGGAAACGGGCCGGCGGATCAAAGCCGCCGGCCCGGAAGGGGCGCTTAGCCCTGCACTTCGTTACCGACGACGATCTGCTCGCCCTTCAGCCCGATCGGCAGGCTTTCGAGATAGGCGTTCGGCGTGCGGCCGTCGTAAGGAATGCCGTCGATTATGTCTTCGGCGGGCGTTGGGGCCTTGTAGCCATCGCTGTCCCAGGGGAAGTCGGCCTCGTTTGCCAGACCGTCGTCCACCAGCATCCGCGCAGCGGCAAGATAGATGTCGGGGCGATAGACCTTTTCGGCAGTTTCCTTGAACCACGCGTCGGACTTCGGCTCGGCGATCTGGCCCCAGCGGCGCATCTGGGTCAGGTACCAGATGGCGTCGGAATAGAAGGGGTAGGTCGCGTTGTAGCGGAAGAAGACGTTAAAGTCGGGGATGTCGCGCTTGTCGCCTTTTTCGAACTCGAAAAAGCCGGTCATCGAATTGGCGATCACGTCGTAATCCGCGCCCACATATTCGGGCCGCGACAGGATCTCGACGGCGGCGGGGCGGTTGGCGTTGTCGTTTTCATCCAGCCAGATGGCGGCGCGGATCAACGCTTTGGTCACGGCCAGCGTGGTGTTGGGATATTGTTCGGCGAATTCCTTGGTGATGCCGAACACCTTTTCGGGGTTGTTCTTCCACAGCTGGTAATCGGTGATGACCGGCACGCCGATGCCCTTGAACACCGCCTGCTGGTTCCACGGCTCGCCCACGCAATAGCCAAAGATCGTGCCAGCCTCGAGCGTGGCGGGCATTTGCGGCGGCGGGGTCACCGACAGCAGCACATCCGCGCCGATCTGACCCGAGATGTTTTCGGGGCTGTAATAGCCCGGCTCCAGCCCGCCAGCGGCAAGCCAATAGCGCAATTCGTAGTTGTGGGTCGAGACGGGGAAGACCATGCCCATGTTGAAGGGCACGCCCTTGGATTGGTAATCCTCGACGACCGGCTTCAGGGCCGAGGCGCTGATCGGGTGCACGGGGCGGCCATCGTCCATCGACGGGATGTGCGGGCGCATCTGCTCCCAGATCTCGTTGGACACGGTGATGCCGTTGCCGTTCAGGTCCATCGAAAAGGGCGTGATGATGTGCGCCTCGGTGCCGTAGCCGATGGTGGCGGCGAGCGGCTGACCCGCCAGCATGTGCGCGCCGTCAAGCTGCCCGTCGATCACGCCGTCCAGCAGCACTTTCCAGTTGGCTTGCGCCTCGAGCGTCACGAACAGGCCTTCGTCCAGGAAATAACCCTGTTCATAGGCCACGGCGAGAGGGGCCATATCCGTCAGCTTGATAAAGCCGAACGTCAGCTCGTCCTTTTCCAGCTCCAAAAGCTCGGCCATGGCCGGGCCGGCCAGAGACGCGGCCATAGCTGCCGTCATCAGCAGGTTTTTCATCATTCAGTTCCTTTCTGTGCCCGCGTACCGCCGGAGGAGAGGCGGGACGCGTCAAAACGCAAAAAGGCCGCAGCGACAGCCGTGCATCCTGCACAGCATGTCGAGCGACCTTGCTCGGGAGGGTCCCGGTCATTCGGGGAATTTCAGATCAGGACCATCGTTGCCCCTGATGCGGTCAGAATGTGAATCAGATGCTGCGTGGTCAACACGCGGGCTGCGCAAAGTGCCGGGAATGCTGCAATGCAGCGTCCGCAGGCGAGCGCTTGCCACATTTTTGGGCAGGCCTAGGCGGTCGGGTCGAAAATCCGGCCATCAAAGAATCCGTCGGCCTCAAGGATCACGCGCCCGCCTGCCGACGCGACCGGCAAAGGCTCGCGAATCGCGCCTTCCACCTTTTCCGAAGCGCCGGGCATGTCAGCGCCAAGCGGGCCAAGTGTCTGGCGGTACAGATCGGTGCGAAACACGCGGGCGCCGGTCTGCATGGCGGTGGCCGGGTCCAGCCCGTGATCCTGGGCAAGCCGTTCGGCGATCCAGCGGGCCTGGCTGCGCCACGGAAACCCGGCAGCACCGCCGGCAAAGCGTAAAAATCCCGGCACGACACGCTGTTCGCCCTGCGCTGTGGCCGTGAGATGCCCGCTGAGGGCGCGGTCGATCAGCTCGGGCGAGGTATCCAGATAGGCGGGCCGCGACAAAAGCTCGGCCGCCGCAGTGCGGGCGCCCGGCCGCGACAGCCATTGCCCCGCGTGCCACACCGCGCGCATGAGCCGCGCAAGCGTGTCGGGTTCGGCCTCGGCCCAGTCGGTGCGCACGGCCAGCACCTTTTCGGGGGCAGAGGCCCAGATCGCGCTGCCTGGCAGGATCAGGGCGCCCGCGCCGCTTTCCACAGCGACAGATCCCCATGGCTCGCCCACGCAAAAGGCGTCGATCTCGCCATCCGCCAAGGCCTGCGCCATCAGGGGCGGGGGAACCGTTCGAATGGTGATCGGCAGATCCGCCAGCCCGGTGCCGGCCACCCAGTAGCGCAGCAGTGCGACATGCATCGAAAAGGGGAATGGTACTCCAAAGACAACCGGCCCGCCTGCCGCGCCTTTCAACGCGTCGGCCGCGCCGCGTGCGTCGTTCAGGCCAAACCCGTGACCCGCTGCGCGCATCCTTGCCGCCAGATCCGCACCTACCCCAACAACCGTGCCGTTGACCGACAGAACAGACACGGCAGACAGTGGCGTTTGCACCCCGCCAAGCCCCAGAGCCATGGCCACCGGCACCGGCGACAGCATATGCGCCGCCTCGACCCGGCCAAACGCCAGCATGTCGCGCACGGCGGACCATGACGGCGCGGCGCACAGGTCAAGAGCAAGCCCCTCGGACGCGGCAAAGCCCATTTCACGGGCCACGATCAAAGGGGCCGCGTCAACCAGTGGCATGTAGGCGGCGGTGATGGGCGTGATCTTCATCCCAGCAGCCCCGATGCCGTGACAAGCGCTTCGGCCACATCGGCAACGCGCTTGCCCTTGTTCATGGCCGCCTTGCGCAGCAGGGCATAGGCGGCGTCTTCGTCGATGTCATGGGCCTTCATCAGCAGGCCCTTTGCGCGGTCGATGACCTTGCGTTCTTCCAGAGCGCGGCGTGTTTCAGCCAGTTCGGTGCGCATCTGGCGCATGACCTGAAAGCGCGCCATCGCCGTTTCCAGAACCGGGTGCAGCCGGTCGGGCTGCAACCCGTCCACCACATAGGCCGACACTCCTGCCTCGACCGCCGTGCGCGACAGGCCACTTGCCGCGCCCGAGACAAACATCGCAACCGGCCGTTCCATTGGCCCCGAGGCCAGTGTCAGTTCTTCGAGAACATCGCGAGTGGGATTGTCGACGTCGATCAGCACGATGTCGGGCTGGTGGGCCGAAATCTGGCGGGCGAGGCTGCTGGCGTTGCCGATGACAAAGACTTCGCAGTCGGCGCGGTCTTTCAGCGCGTCCACGATTTGCGTGGCGCGATCCCGGTCTTCTTCGACAACAACGATGGTAAGCGCGTCCGACATGACGCCGGACCATACGCCCGTACCGGCCGGGTCACAGTCTTGCCGGGTCCTGCTGCGTGCCGGGCGCGCAAGTTGCCCATCCTGGCGGCACCGTTGATTGTTTTTAGGGCAGAAAAGTGATTGGCGATCCCTGAAGGACTCGAACCCTCAACCTGCTGATTAGAAGTCAGCTGCTCTATCCAGTTGAGCTAAGGGACCGCTGATCGCAGGTGTAGCGCCCCGCGCGGGGGCGCGCCACTGCGAAAACAAGGCGAGGCCCGCACGCAAGGGCGGGATGAGCGGTCAGCGGATGACCAGCACCGATTGCGTGGCGTGCCGCACGACGCGGGCGGCATTGGGGCCGATCAGATAATCACGCAGGGCAGGCCGGTGGGCACCGATGCAGATCACATCCGCCGCCACGCTGCCTGCGGTCCTGAGGATCTGATCATAGACGTTGCCCTGCGCCACATGCAGCGTGGCCCCGTCCGGCAGAACCTGTGCTGCCCACTCTGCCAGGCGCGTCTGCGCATCGGCCATGACACGGGCCGAATGATCTGGGCCAAGGTACTGTCCGACGATCGCCATGCCGCTGTCAGGCACCACGTTGACGACGTGCAGCGCTGCGCCTTTGTCCATCAGCTCGATCGCGGTATCGGTCAGTTTCTTGGGGACATCGTCATCGACGATATCAACGGCAAGCAGGCAGGTCCGGAACATCGCGTCTCTCCTTCAGAATGCCGGCTGGGTGGCGCGGGGGCGCTGGAAGACCACCAGCAGCATCAGCAGCAGCAGCGCGGGGATAAAGAACAGCTCTTTGGCAAAGCGCTCATTTTCCACCTGCGCCTCGGCCACGATGACGGGCGTGTCGCCGTAAAAGTCATACTCGGTGCCCAGCTGTTCAAAGAAAGGCGTGCCGGGGAAAGGCTCTTCGAGCAGCAGCGCGTCGCCCTCTTCCAGCACGGCAAGGCCCTGGGCGTCCAGCGTCGCGGTGGCATCGCCGCCCAGTGAGGGGAAGGCGATGGTGGTCCGTCGCGACTCGCCCGTGTCGAAATCGGGCCCGTCGATCACCAGCTGAACCGTGCCGCCGTCCGGCACCGTTTCCACCAGTTCGATTGCGGCGGGGCCGGTGGCCCGGGAATACTTTTCGGCCACCTGATCGAGGAAGAAGTCCGGCCTGAACAGCATGAACGCGATGAACAGCAGCGCCACGGTCTCGTACCAGCGGTTCTTGGCGATGAAATAGCCCTGCGTGGCCGCTGCGAATAACAGCATCGCGATCAGCGATATGAAAAAGACAAGGATCGCCTTGGCAAAGCCCACATCGATCAGCAGAAGGTCGGTGTTGAAGATGAACAGGAACGGAAGCAGCGCCGTGCGGATGTCATAGGCAAAGCCCTGCACGCCGGTCATGATCGGATCGCCGCGGCTGATCGCGGCGGCGGCATAGGCCGCAAGCCCCACCGGCGGCGTATCATCAGCGAGAATGCCAAAGTAGAAGACGAACATGTGCACCGCGATCAGCGGCACCACCAGCCCGGCCTGAGCGCCCACCGATACGATGACAGGCGCCATGAGCGACGACACGACGATGTAATTTGCCGTGGTCGGCAGGCCCATGCCAAGGATCAGCGACAGGACCGCAACCAGCACCAGCAGGATGATCAGGTTCCCGCCCGAGATCACCTCGATCACCTGGCCGATGACCTGGTGCGCGCCGGTCAGGCTGATCGTGCCGACGATGATACCGGCAGCGCCCGTGGCAACCCCGATCCCGATCATGTTGCGCGCGCCCAGAATCAGCCCGTTGACGAAATCGACCCAGCCTTGCCGCGTTTGTTCCGACACGCCCTGGCCCCGGAACAGCGCCTTGAGAGGGCGGTGCGTCAGGCCCACGATGATCATGAACACCGTCGCCCAAAAGGCTGACAGGGCGGGCGACAGACGGTCCAGCTCTTCGGTGCGCACCATCAGGTTCCACACGAGGATAAAGATCGGCAGCGCGAAATAGGCGCCGCCCAGCAGCGTGGGTGTCAGGCGCGGCGCGGTGACGGGGCCGTCTTCGCTGTCCATCTCGATGTCGGGGTATTTGGACGCCACCCAGACCAGCAACAGGTACAGAACCGCAACGATGGCCACGGCGAGATAGATCGTGTCGCCCATGACGGGGGCCAGCACCGTACGGATGCCGATCATCAGGAAGGTGCAGGCACCCAGGAATATGAAGCCGGACAGGAACAGGATTAGGATCATCATCGGGCCGATGTGCCGCCCGGGCTTTTCCAGACCTTTCATGCGCATCTTCAACGCTTCGAGATGCACGATGTAGAGCAGCGCGATGTACGAGATCACCGCAGGCAGGAAGGCATGTTTGACCACGTCGATGTAGGGGATGTTCACATATTCGACCATCAGGAAGGCCGCCGCGCCCATCACGGGCGGGGTCAGCTGACCGTTGGTGGACGAGGCAACCTCGACCGCGCCCGCCTTTTCCGCGGGAAAGCCGATGCGTTTCATCAGCGGAATGGTAAAGGTGCCGGTGGTCACCGTGTTGGCAATGGACGAGCCTGAAATCATGCCGGTCATCATCGACGACAGAACCGATGCCTTGGCCGGCCCGCCGCGCAGGGCGCCCAGAAGGGCGATGGCCACCTTGATGAACCAGTTGCCGCCGCCGGCGCGGTCCAGCAGCGCGCCGAACAGCACGAACAGGAAGATCATCGTTGTCGACACGCCCAAGGCCACGCCAAAGACGCCTTCGGTCTGCATCCAGTAGTGGCCCAGAGCCTTGCTGATCGAGGCGCCACCGTAATTGGTGATGTTGCGCGCCCATTCCGAATAGCCGCCAAAGAAGGTGAAGGCGATAAAGCAGGACGCGATGATGACCAGCGGCAACCCGAGCGAGCGGTAGACCGCAATCATCAGCACCACCATGCCGATGGCGGACATCGCGATGTCCGACGTGCTCCACAATCCGGGGCGGTCGGCGATTTCGAACCTGAAGACCACCAGATAAAGGCACGAGGCCACACCCAGGATCACCAGCGCCCAATCGTACAGCGGGATCCGGTCGCGGGGCGAGGATTTGAACAGCGGAAAGGCCAGCGTTGCCAGCATGATGGCGAAGGCAAGGTGCACAAAGCGCGCCTGCGCGACGATGTTGGCAAAGATGCCGAGGCCGGTCAGCTGGGCCAGCTGGCCCGGCAGTTTGGAGGCGATATACAGCTGAAACAGCGACCAGACGATACAGGTGCCGATGATCAGGCTGCCTTGCCAGCCTGTGGGGTTGCGTGCGCCGGTATCGGCCTCGGCGACCATGTCATCGGCGGTGCGTTCGGTATCTGGCTGGGCTGTCATGTGGTGGTCCCCCTGTCGCGGCTCTTTTTGGCAAGGCCGTCGTTTGATGGCGAAGTCCGGGCGATTAGGCGCGGCCCGGGGCGCGGGTGAGGATGGGTGACGAGCACCCATCCTACATATGCGTCAGGCTTGGTTAGTTCAGCAGACCAAGCTCTTTGTACGCTTTCATCGCGCCGTCGTGCAGCGGCGCCGACAGGCCGTCGTTCACCATCTGCGCGGGGTCGAGGTTGGCAAAGGCCGGGTGCAGCTTGCGGAAGTCGTCGATGTTTTCCATCACGGCCTTGGCCACGACGTACACCGCATCCTCGGACACGTTGGCCGAGGTGACCAGCGTGGCGCCCACACCAAAGGTCGTGGTGTCGCCATCAGTGCCCTTGTACATGCCGCCCGGGATGGTCGCCACGCGGTAGAACGGGTTGTCGGCGACCAGCTTGTCGATCGGGGCGCCGGTCACGCTGACCAGACGCGCGTCACAGGTGGTGGTGGCCTCTTTGATGGCGGCGGCGGGGTGACCGATGGTGTAGATCATCGCATCGATGTTGCCGTCGCACAGCTCTTTGGCCATCTCCGAGCCCTTGAACTCGGTCGCGAGCGCCAGATCGCCCATGCCGATGCCGAAGGCTTCCATCACGATTTCCATCGTCGCGCGCTGGCCCGAGCCGGGGTTGCCGACGTTGACGCGCTTGCCCTTGATGTCTTCAAAGCCCGCAATGTCGCTGTCGCCGCGCACGATCAGGGTGAAGGGTTCGGGGTGCACCGACATCACGGCGCGGACCTCGGGGAAGGGATTGTCGGCAAACTTGGACGTGCCGTTGAACGCGTGGTGCTGCCAGTCGGACTGGGCCACGCCGAACTCCAGCTCGCCTGCCTTGATGGTGTTGATGTTGTAGACCGACCCGCCGGTCGATTCCACGGCGCAGCGGATGCCGTGCTCTTTGCGACCCTTGTTCACCAGGCGGCAGATGGCACCACCGGTCGGGTAATACACACCGGTCACACCGCCGGTCCCGATCGAGATGAATTCCTGTGCGGACGCGGCACCACCCAGCGCCATCATGCCCGCGGCGAAAACGCCAAGGATTTGTTTTTTCATGATTGTGACTCCCTATTCCGGTTCCCTCACGGAACGCGATACCCCACATTGAGAGGGGATTCGGCTCAACATGCAAGGATTGTGCCGGAGTTGCCGAAGGAGCCTGAGGGATGAGCAACGTCTTTCCGCGTCATTGCAAGGCCGAGGTGCCGCAGGTTGTGCGCGGCGAGGGCGCGTATCTGATCGACACGACGGGCAAGGCCTATCTGAACTGCGGCGATGCGGCGGTTTCGTGCCTGGGGCACAGCGATGATCACGTCACCCGCGCGGTGCAGGCGCAGATGGACGCGGTCGCATTCGGGCACACCGGATTCTTCACCTCGGCCCCCGCCGAAGAGCTGGCCGCGCGGCTGGCCGGATTGGCGCCGGGCGCTCTGTCGCGGGTGTATTTCGTGTCAGGCGGATCCGAGGCGATGGAATCGGCTCTCAAGCTGGCGCGGCAATATTTCCTTGAAATCGGGCAGCCGCAGCGCCGGCACATCATTGCCCGGCGCCAAAGCTATCATGGCAACACGCTGGGCGCTCTGGCCGCGGGGGGAAATGCCTGGCGGCGCGAGCCGTTCGAGCCGTTGCTGGTGGGCATGTCGCATGTCGCGCCCTGTTATGCCTATCGCGATCAGGGCGATGACACGCCCGAGGCCTATGCCGCCCGGCTGGAGGCCGAGCTGGAGGCCGAGGTGCAGCGGCTGGGGCCGGACAACGTGATGGCGTTTGTTGCCGAACCTGTGGTGGGAGCGACCCTGGGCGCGGTGCCGCCCGTTGCCGATTATTTCAAACGGATCAGGGCCTTGTGCGACCGGCACGGCATCCTTTTGATCCTGGACGAGGTGATGTGCGGCATGGGGCGCACGGGTACGTTGTTTGCCTGCGAACAGGACGGGATCGCCCCCGATATCTGCGCCGTGGCCAAGGGGCTGGGTGCGGGGTATCAGCCGATTGGCGCAATGCTGTGCACCGATGCAATCTATGACGCGGTTGCGGACGGGTCGGGCTTTTTCCAGCACGGGCACACCTATCTTGGCCATCCGGCCGCCTGCGCGGCGTCGCTGGCGGTGATTGAACGCCTGGTGGATCAGGGTGTTGCGGCGCGTGTCGCTCCGCTTGGTGCGGCGTTGCACGAACGGCTCGAGGCGCGCTTTGGTCAGCACCCGAACGTGGGTGATATCCGGGGGCGGGGCCTTTTTCGCGCGATTGAACTGGTGGCGGACCGCGACAGCAAGGCGCCGCTGGATCCTGCTCGCAAGACCCATGCCAAGGTCAAGAAGGCCGCGTTTGACGCGGGCCTGATCTGTTATCCCATGGGAGGCACGATCGACGGGCGGCAGGGCGATCACGTCCTGCTTGCGCCGCCCTTCATCCTTCAGGACGGGCAGCTGGACGAACTGGTGGACAAGCTTGGCGCGGCGGTTGATGCGGCTCTGGCGTCCTGACGTCTAGTCGACCGGCAGGCCAGAGGGCACCGCATCCGGCCGGCCCAGTGGGCGGGTCAGCGCGGTTACGCCGGTCAGCGCGTGCAGGAACGCCTCAAGGTCGGCAACCTGCGCATCGCTGAGGGCGCGTGGTTCGATATCCAGAACTGCGGCCTGACGGGCCATCTCGCGCGTGTCGGTCTGGATCACAAAGTCGATCTCTTGCAGCCATGGCGCGGCAGGCAGGCGGGCCATGTCGCGGGTCCAGATGGTGCGGGCCGTGACCGGATCGGCATGGTGCCGGATCATCGACGCCAGATCAGGATAGGCTCCGTTATGTCCATAAGGCGCTGTCAGCGCCACGTTGCGCAGCATTGGTGTGCGGAAACGGTACGCATCCTCCAGCGCGTCGGTCTCGCCCATGCGGCCCACGTCGCGCGGCATGGGATCAAACCGGCGGGTGCGCCCGGGGCCAAAGGCGGGCAGCCCCAGCGCGTGAAAACCCTGATCGGACATCAGCGGCCCCGCGTGGCAGCTGGCGCAATTGGCGGCTCCGTAAAAAAGCTCCATCCCTCGCGCGGAGGCTCCGGTCAGTGGGGCATCTCCACGTAGGTGCGCGTCAAAGGGGCTGTCGAAATTGCGCCATTCGGACGAAATGAAGGCCCCCAGCGCATTGGCGATCTGGACGATGGTCACCTCTTCGGGCGCGCCGATTTCGTCAAAGGCATCGACGAACATCTGACCGTATTCCGGGATGATCCGCACGCGTTTGGCCAGGATCGGCCAGGCGGTATCGATCCGGTCGTGGATCGCGCCGGCGATCTCGTTCTCGCGCGGGTTGCCGGCCATCTCGAACTGCGCCACCAGCGGCAGCACGGCCTGGGCCGCGACGATGGTGTCAAGACCCTGCGGCAGCCATTCTTCGGCGGGTGAGTTGAACCCGTTCTGGTAGATGTCCGACACTTCGAGCCGCCCGTCATGGAACAGCACGCGAATGTCCCGTGCGCCCAGGTTCCACAGGGCAGGCGCGTTGCGCGGGATACGCTTGCGGATGCGGTCATCGCCGGTGCCTGCGGTGCGTTT
Source organism: Pseudaestuariivita sp. (assembly GCA_020629995.1). GTDB lineage: Bacteria > Pseudomonadota > Alphaproteobacteria > Rhodobacterales > Rhodobacteraceae > Pseudaestuariivita. The sequence goes on from JAHDCH010000010.1 coordinate 13,627, forward strand.
GAGGCCAACGCCGGTGCCACCTTCGCCAAGGCCCAGGCTCAGCCCGTCGGTGCCGCCCAGATCGTGGTGGTGGCACGTCCCGCAAGAGATGTTGCGGTTGCCCGACAGGATTTTATCATAGAACAAAAGCTGGCCGATCCGCGCCTTGGCAGGATCGACCGCGTGGAAATCGGCATCTGTCAGCGGACGCGGCAGTTCAGCGGCGACCGAGGTGGCCACAGCAAAGGGCAGAACATGAAGAAGCTTTTGATAACGCTTGCGTTTCTGGCCAGCCCGGCCTGGGCCGAAATCGAAGAAGCGCGCGATCTGATGGAATCGGGCCAGTTCAAAGAGGCGTATGACGCGCTGTGGCCCGCCGCCCGGTCGGGCAATGCCGACGCCGAAGAGCTGATCGGTGTGATGTATGCGCTGGGACTTGGTGTTGAAAAGGACCCGATCCGCGCTTTTGACTGGTACTTGCGCAGCGCGATGAAGGGCCATCCCGGCGCGCAATCGGGCGTCGGCTGGTACTACGAGGTGGGGATCGGCATGCCCGCGCCGGATCTGGTGCGGGCCTACCTGTGGTACGTCCTGTCGGCCATCGGCGGCGACCCGGACGCGGCGATCAGCCAGGAAGAGGTGGTCAAGAAGATGACCGCAGAAGAAATTGCCAAGGCGCATGAGCTGATCGACGACTACCGTGTGTGGATGTATCCCTTTCGCTGACTTTGGCCCGGCGTGCGCAGGCAGGCAACCCGCCACGTCGCGCGAGGATGCGATCTAATGGCGCATGGCGTCGCGCGATGTCAGCAGCCGCCGCCCAACTGTCCGCTTTGCCGGTCCAGAAGGCGCAGAAAGGCCCGCGTGGCCACGCCGGTGACAGGTTGCCCCAGATCGGATTGTGCGGCCCGCAACGCGTCCGATGTTTCGGGCGTGAAAGTCCAGTCCGGCACACCGGCAAAATAGCCCGCCTGCGCCAAACCTGTCTCGAGCCGCGCAACCCCCGGAAAATGCGCGCCCGGGCCAAGGGGCACATCCGCGCTGCGGCTGGCAAGCTCGGTGCAGGTCGCAAGCGGCGCGGGACTGAGGCGGTAGGTGCCTTCCAGTCCTTCGCCCGACGCGTCGAGAGATCCGGCTGCGGTGATCACGCTTTCAAAGCGCACGGATTCGATCCTGCGGCCGTAGTTCACAAGAACGTCCTCGCCCATGCGCACCAGGGTCACGCGCCCTCCGTCGCAATCGGTGGCGCAGGTGGTGCTGTCATCTCCGGCAAGATCGCAATCGTCCTCGAAGGGCATGTGGTCATACCCTGCGTAGGTAAAGGTGATGTCTCCCGCGCCTGTCAGTGTCAGATCGCCAAGCGCATCGCTGCCATCTGCGGTGGCGGCCAGCGCGTAGCAGGCGGCGCCCTGGGCCGCCGCGGTCTGGGCCAGAGCTGCAGCGGTCAACAGGGCGATGGGGGCCAAGCGGGCAAATGCAGGCATCATGCGCCTCCTTCCAGCGCCACGAAAGGCGCCCAGTAAAACGGGTGGCGACCATCAAGGTCGTGTGTGGTGCCGGATGTTTCGTCCAGCGCGATGGCCGCGCGGGCGGCTTCGGGGGCCAGAGCGCTGCTGGCCCCGGACAGATAGGCGCGCTGGGCGGCGGACAGGGCGTGGCGCGGCGCAAGACCGCCGGTGGCAAGGGCGCCGTAGAACAGCTGCATGAAATCGGCGGTTGATGTGTCGGCCACCGGCCACAAGGTTGCCACGACGCTGCCCGCGCCTTCGGCCTGGGCCACGGCGGCAAAGCTTTCCAGCTCGCGCCCATCCGCGCCGGGGCCGCCAAAGCCGGTCTCGCAGGCCGAAAGCGTCAACAGACCAACTTCGGAAAAGTCGAGATCGATCCCGAAGCCCTGTTTGATGTCGCGAATGCTGAGTTGCCCGCCATCGCCCAGCAGCAAAAAGCTGCTGACCTCGGTTTCGGCCAGTTTGAAATGCGACGCCAGGTGCAGGATGCCCGCGCCCTGATCGAACACCAGCGATGCGGCAAGCCGGTCTCGGGTGAACGCGTCGTCAAGGCTGGGCGCGCCGGGGAACAGCGCGCCTGCGCCGACCAGGCGTTCCAGTTCGGACCGCACGCCGGGCAGGGGGGCAAAGCCGCCATGCGCACGCGTCGTCCCGAAGGCGGCCATGCCTGTGCTGGTGGCTGTGTCATAGGGCACGGCCCGCGCTTCGGTGACGCTGACGATGTCGTGCCGCTGAACCAGAAACCCCGCTCCATCGTGCAGCGCGGCAAAAGGCACGTAGCGCAAGCGCCGGTCGGGCGAGACCACCAGCGTCTCGACGCCCGCCGCAGCGATTTCGGCGCGCATCTGCGCAGGCAGCAGCAGGTCATGCAACGACCGGGCCAGCGGCAGTGGATCGCGGGCCGGGTCACGGAGCACGGCGCGCAAGGCGGCGATCCGGGCATTCAGCGCCTCTTCGGTAAAGGGCTCGCCGTCTAGGGTGTCCCAGGTAAAGACCTGTTCCGAGACGGGTGTGGTCAGCACAGCGCCCATGCGACCGGGCAGAACGACATAGTGGATCGCTGCAGCCTTGCCATCAAAGCTGGCGCGCAGCATGGCCTTGACCGATTTGCCGCCGTCCAGCGCCTCGGCCCGCGCCGCCCGGCCTGCAGCCCGCGCGCGCACCAGCAACGCTTCGGCAGCGGCTTCACGCGCGCTGCGGGCCTCGGCCAGGGCCGCGTTCAAATCGGTCAGCCGTGCCTGGCCGGCCTGATCCAGCGTGCCGTCGCGCTGTGCCACGAGCAGGGCGCGCCGCTCTCGGGCCTGCGCCGTGACAGTGGGGCGCAAGGTGTCGGCGACGTCACGCACGACCTTGGCTTCGTCCGTGCCCAGCAGCAGGGTGTCCAGGCTGTCACCGCGATAGGTGTCGTCGCGGCTGACAAATTCGAAGGTCTCAAAGCTTTTGAGCATCTGCAGCACGGCGGTTGCTTCGGCGGGGCGGTCCTGCGCGATGAACAGATCGGCCAGCCAGCGGTAGTGATTGGCGACGCTGTCGCGGAAACACATTTGCAGCTGTTCGGGCAGGCCGCGCAGACGGGCGCGCAGCGTCTGAAGCTGGTTGACCGCCTCTTTGGCCAGAGCCAGCGCAAGATCGCGCTCGCCCAGTTTGTGAAGCCGTTCGCTGGCAAGCGAATAGGAGCAGACCTCGCCCATTGCGCTGTGCAGGGGGCCAAGCCGGATTGCGGTGACCTCGTGCCGTGCCAGATCTGCCCCCAGCGCGGTCAGCTCCAGCTGGGCGGCCGTGCGCGGGTTGCCGGCGACACGTTCGAGATTGGCAAGACGCCGGGCTGCGGTGGTGATGCCGCGCAGGGCGCCATGATCCTGCGCTGCCTCCAGCCGGGCGCGCGCCGCCGCGCGGTCACCGCTTTGCGCGGCGATTGGCGCGCGCAGCGCTTCGGCGCGGGTCAGGTCCAGCAAGGCTCCGGCGGCCCCGTCCCCGCGCTGGGCCAGATCGCCGAGCAGACCGGACAGCGCCTGCCAGTCTGGCGCTTGCGGCGTTGCCGACAGTTTCCGTGCAGCGCGGGTCAGCGCGCTGCCGGTGATTTCCAGCACGGCGTCGCCAGGTCCGTCAAAGGCAGGCACCCGGGCCACGCCCCGGATGGCTGCGCGCGCGCCGTCCCAATCGCCGTAAAAGGCCAGCACCCGCGCCAGGGCAAAACTGGCCGAAGACGGTTTGAACCGGTAGGCCCAGACATCGCCGCCGGTGTCGGGCGGGTTTGCGTTGATCGCGTGTTCGGCGGCGCTGGCCTCGCGCAACCAGGACAGGCCAAATTCCAGAAGGTCGGCGCTGGCCTTGCCCGGCAGCGCGCCCAGGGCGGCCTCGGCCATAAAGCCGTGGCATTCGCCGTTGCCGGGGGCCTCGGGCGGGCATTCGGCCCGCAGCGCGGTTTCGAGCGCACCGCGCGAGGGTGCCCGAAGCATAAGCCCCGTAAGCGAGGCATCCGCGAGAGTGGCGATTTCGTCGCCCGTATTGGCCAGATCCGGGCGGGCTGCCAGCAGCCGCAACAAGGGGCGAATGCCCGGCTTGCCGGCAATGCGGTACCAGCGCGCGGCCTCAGCCGGGTCCTGCTCTGCGCCGGGAGTGCGGCCCATGTATCCTTCGGCCAAGGCCAGCGCGAGATTGGCGCTGTTCCATGCATATCCATCTTTGGCCATTTTTGCGCTTTTCTGCCGGACGTCATCCAGTACCGGGGCCAGGGTGCCACCTGCGTCAAAGGCTTCGGGATAGCGGCGCAGCAGTGCCAAGAGCGGCGCGCCCGAGCCGGCGACAAACGCATCGCTGTCGAGGCCAAGCGCGGTGCGCAACCATGCGGCAGTGTCCGTGGCGCTGGCTGGCGCGCGGTTGCCAAGCGCCAGCTCGGTCAGGCGCATGGCGGCGGCGGGCTCGCCTGCCTTGGCGGCGGCGCGATACTGGGCCAGCGCATCCGTCAAATCAGGTGCACCGGCCATCCCGCCTTCGGCGGCCAGCCCCAACCGAAAGCGCGCATAGCTGCTGCCTTTGTCCGCCGCGATGGCAAGGTGGCTGAGGCCCAGGGGTATATCCTGTCCGCGCGCGGTGTTGCCCTCGAGCAAGAGCACGCCGACCCCGGCGTTTGCGGTGGCGCTGCCGTCGCGCTGCAACAGCTCGGACGCTTGCGGGCTGGCTTGTGCGGCATCGGCCAAAGCGACCGCGGCGCGCAAGGTGGTCATGTCCACGGCAAAGCCGGGATACGCCCCGCCGATGGTCAGGCGCGTATCGCCATAGGGCGGCAGAAAGGGCGCAGGCGGATAGCCGTCGCGGGCCAGAAGCGTGCGCACGCGGGTGACGGGATCCTGCGGGATCGGCGCGTCGTCGCTGTGGCGCTCGGGCAGGCTGGTCTGCACTTCGCTGATCAAGTCCCCGGACGTCAGGCCGGGAACCAGACCGCCTGCGATGGCGCGCAGGATCGCATGGCTTTCGGGGGCGTCGTAGGCGTCGCCAACGCCCGCTTGCAGCAAAAGCCAACCGCCCAGTTCGGGCCGGCGCGGCAGGCCCCCATTGCCGGTCACAAGGTCAGCGGCCAGCGGCTTGAGCACATCGACCGGGGTGGGCGCGCCGTCGCGCGGGGCAACATCCATTTCGCCCTTGCCGTCCGGGGCCTGCAGTATCACTGCGAAGGCTTTGGCGATGTCGCGGGCCTGCGGGCCTGTCAGGTCGGGCATAGCGGCAATCGCTGCCTCAAACATGGGGCGGGCCAAGAGAGGTGCGCCGCCCGCGTCCTCGCGCAGCATATCGGCCCGGCATATCGGCCAAAGCGCTGCCAGCACGTCTTTTGCGGCCGCCGGGCTGGCCTGTGCCACGCCTGCCAGCGCCCAGCCGACTTCAGTGCTGCCAATCGCGTCGCTGCGGTACGAGCTGCCGCATTGCACCAGCAGCCGCGTCGCAAAGGACAGGTCCGCCCTCGTGCCGCGGCACAGCTGCCCGTCTTGAAGTCCGGCCAGCAATGAACCGACCGCGCCGGGGGTTGGCACGCCGCTGTCCGACACAGGGCCGATGGGCGCATCTGCGGCGGATGCGGCGGTATTCCACGCCTTGCGGCTGCCCGGGCCAAACAGCCCGTCTGCGGTGCCTGCGTTGCAGCCATGCAGGTTCAGCGCCACCTGCGCGACCGAGGCATGCGCCTGATAATAGGCGCGGCGGGTCTCTTGTCGCTCCATCAGGTTTTTCAAACCCGCGCGCGCGATGCGGCCCAAGGGCACACAGGTTTCCGGGCGTCCGTTCTTGAGATTGCGGATGATGAACCGCGTCTCGGTGCGGTTCGCGGCAAGCACCCGCTCGACAAACTCGGGGCCGTTGTTGGCACGCTCCAGATATCCGCCGCCCAGGACGTAGTCCTTGAGCGTGATGTTGGCCTTGTTCGCCATCTCCTCGACCGGTGCGCTGCGGTAGGCCGACAGCAGGGCCACCACCATGTCGAGCGTTGGACGGATCACATTCTCGCCGCAGACCGATCCTTTGATCGCGGCGCGGGTTTCGTCCACCAGCGGCGTTTGCTGGGCTGCGGCGGTCTGGGCGGTCAGGCAGGCGGCAAGACCTGCGGCAAATGCAAGGGTGCGGATCACGGCGAAACGGGCCTCGGGGCTTTGAAAATGCTTGTTCGAATGCGGTCAGGTTACCGCATGGGGCGCGTCTGTCCAAAACTTTCTGAATGTGAGTTGTCACGAAAAAGGGGCAGGCCAGAGGCCCGCCCCTTAGGGTCTTTGTACCTGAGGTCAGGCTTACTGAATGTCGGCTGCGCGCACGGCTTCGAGGTCAGCTTCGACTTCGGCCACCGTAGCGTTCAGCGCGTCAAAGATGCGCTCGCCGCCATCGATGTTGGCCTTGAACCAGTCAAACACCGGCGCGGCGGCGTCCTTGAACGCGGCTTTTTGCTCGGGCGTGGGCACGTAGAGGCTGCCACCACCGGCGACAAAGTCCTCGTAGGCCTGGATCGACTTGCGCTTGGGCGAGGCGAAGGTTGCCTGCTGCAGCTGGTAGAAACCGTCGACGATCACGCGGCGCTGGGCTTCGTCCATGCCGAGGAAGCGTTCGTTGTTCATGAACCACAGCGCGCCCATGTAGGCGTGGCCGTCCAGCGTGACGTACTGCAGGCCTGCTTCGGGGAACTTCATGTTCATGATGTCGGTGATGCCGTTCTTGGAACCCTCAACCACACCGGTCTGGAACGAGGTGAACAGCTCGGGCCACGGGATCGGGGTGGGCGAGGCGCCCAGAGCCTTGACCAGTTCCTGCGGCAGGTCGGCGACCACGGTGCGGATCTTGAGACCGGCCATGTCTTCGGGGTTTTCGATCGGGCGCTTGGTGTTGGCAAAGTTGCGCCAGCCGCCGGTGTTGCCGACGGTCATCAGGCGGATCGCGTCGCCCGAGTTTTCCAGCGTCATTGCCTTCATGGTGTTCATGAAGTCGGTGCCGGACGACAGCGCTGCTTCGGCAACGCGGTCATCGGCCATCAGGTAGGGCAGGTCGAGGACCTGAACGAAGGGGAAGATGCCCGACGCGCCACCCGAGGTGGAGATGTAGATGTCGATCGTACCGTCAGCGATGCCCTGCAGGCATTCGGTGCCGTTGCCGCACAGTTGCGTGCCGATGAACAGCTCGACATTGATCGCGCCGTTCGAGGCCGCTTCGACGTAGTTCTTGAAGACGACGAGGCCGTCATAGTCTTCGTCATTTTCGTTCGAGTTGGCAGTGGCGCGCAGGGTGATGGCGTGGCCATCGGCCCATGCGGTGGCCGCGGCCCCGAAGGTCATGGTGGCGGCAAGGGCCGCGCTGGTGAGGTATTTGAGCATGTGGTCTCTCCCTGTTGATGCTCGGGGTAGGGCAGGCGTGTCTGCCCACCCCACGGTTTATTGGACGAACCCCGTAAGCCGGGGGATCGTCATGGAAATTGCAGGCACGTAGGTGATCAAAAAGATCACGACGACCTCGATGGCCAGGAACGGCAGAATGGCGCGGGCGATGCTGTCGACCTTTTCGCCGCTGACAGACGAGGCGACGAACAGCACCAGCCCCATGGGCGGCGTCGCCAGCCCCACTGTCAGGTTGACGGACATGATGATCGCGAAATGTACCGGGTGGACGCCCAGATCGACAAAGATCGGCCCCAGGATCGGCCCCAGAATGATGATCGCAGGCCCCGCATCAAGGAACATGCCCACAACGAACAGCAGCAGGTTGATCAGGAACAACAGGATCAGGGGATTGTCGCTGAGCGACAGCATGAAATCGGCCATGATCTGCGGCGCGTAAGACAGCGACACCACGGTCTTGAACGCGATCGCGGACCCCACCAACAGCAGCACAACCGCCGAGGTCGACGCCGCGTTCATCAGGATCTGCGGCAGGTCG
>JAHDCH010000305.1:0-1838 GCA_020629995.1 Pseudaestuariivita sp.
CTGGATGGCGGACGGATTTCGGCCATTGGCGACGGCGTGCTGAAATACACCAAGAACGGGCGCAGCGTGACGCTGAAGATGCCCAGAACCTGAGCCAGGTGGCAGGCCAAGGATCGGGGGCCAGCCCCCGGACCCCCGCCATATTTTCAAAGAGAAGAAACCCTATTCGGCGGCTTTGATGTCGCCATAGTCGCCCGAGGCGAGTTCTTCGGCTTCGATGGATTCGAACAGGGCCTTGAAGTTGCCTTCACCGAACCCGTCATCGCCCTTGCGTTCGATGAATTCAAAGAAGATCGGGCCGATGACCGTCTTGGAGAAGATCTGAAGGAGGATCTTGGTCTCGCCACCATCAAGCACCCCTTCGCCGTCGATCAGAATGCCGTGGCGTTTCATACGGTCGAGCGGTTCGGTGTGACCCGAGACGCGGGATTGGGATTGGTCGTAGTAGGTGGCAGGAGGGCCGGGCATGAACTTGACGCCGTTGGCCGCAATAGCGTCGACGCTGTCGTAGATGTCACGGGCGCCCACGGCGATGTGCTGGATGCCTTCGCCTTTGTACTTTTTGAGATAGTTGACGATCTGGCCGGTTTCGCCCCGGTCTTCGTTGATCGGGATGCGGATGCGGCCACAAGGCGAGGTCAGTGCGCGAGAGAAAAGGCCGGTGTATTTGCCTTCGATGTCGAAAAAGCGGATTTCGCGGAAGTTGAACAGGTCACCATAGAAGGCGAACCATTTGTCCATGTTGCCTTTGAACACGTTGTGCGTGAGGTGATCGAGGTAGTAGAAGCCCACGCCTTCGGGTTTGGACGTGGCGAGCCAATCGAATTCGGCGTTGTAGGGCGAGGTGTCGTGATACTGGTCGATAAAGTAGATGAGCGACCCACCGATGCCGAGGATGGCGGGCACGTCCATCGTCTTGTCCGCGCCGGTATAGGGTTCGGCCCCGCGCGAGATCGCATGATCAAAGGCGCGCTGAGCATCAGCCACACGCCAGGCCATGGACGGAGCGCAAGGGCCGTGATCGGCCACGAAGCGTTCGGCAAACGATCCTGCCTCGGCGTTCAGCACATAGGTGATATCGCCCTGCTGCCAGAGCTCGATCCCCGGTTTGGTCTTGTGCCGCGCGGTCAGGGCATAGCCCATGCGGGCAAACAGATCGCGCAGCACCTGAGGTTCGGGGTGGGCAAATTCGACAAATTCGAACCCGTCCGTGCCGGCGGGGTTGGCGGCGCTGATTTCGGATTTTGGGGCATTGTGCGGAAAGGGGCCCATGGGTGTCTCCTGTCTGGTTGATACCAAGGTAAACAGACGGGCGTGCGGAATGTGCGCGAACACTGCGCTATTCGTCACTCGATACGCTGCAGAATGGACAAATTTGGCAAATCCATGCGAGACTAACGCATGATTGACGCATTGGATCAAAAATTGCTCGCATTGCTGCAGCAGGATGCGACGCTTACGGCACAGGATCTGGGCGCGCGGCTGGGCCTGTCGCCCAGCCAGGCCGGGCGGCGGCGGCAGAGGCTCGAGGCGGACGGGATCATCACCGGCTATCGCGCGCGGCTGGACCCGGACAGGCTGGGTCTGGGGGTGCAGGCCTTTGTGCAGGTCATCCTGGCCAGCCATCGGCCCGAGGTGGCACGGGATTTCACGCGGCTGGTGCAACTGCAACCGGCGATCCTGAGCGTCTGGACGATGACCGGAGAGGCAGATTACCTGCTGCGCGTCATTTGCCCCGACCTTGGGGCGCTGAACGGGTTGATCCACGGAATCCTTCTGCCGCATGCTGCGGTGGCGCGGGTGCAAAGCCAGATCGTGATGAACCAGCTCAAGGCCGA
>JAHDCH010000305.1:1938-3431 GCA_020629995.1 Pseudaestuariivita sp.
GTGGGCATGATCTTTGCCCTATCGTCGACTGCGATCGTGCTGCAGACGCTCAGCGAAAAGGGGCTGATGGCCTCGCACGGTGGGCGGTCCACGTTTTCGGTGCTTTTGACACAGGATGTGGCCGTGATCCCGATCCTTGCGCTATTGCCGCTGCTGGCGCTGCCGGCCACGGCAACCCTGAATCCCGATGGATCGATTGCAAGACCAAGCGATGTTCATGACGACGGGCACCACGCGATGTCGCTGGTCGAAGGCTTGCCCGGCTGGGGCGTCACATTGGTGACCATCGGAGCGGTTCTGGCGGTGATCGTTGCAGGCCGCTACCTGGCAGCGCCGCTGTTTCGCTATATCCACCAGACCCGCCTGCGCGAGATGTATGTCGCGCTGAGCCTGGCCATGGTTGTCGGCATCGCCTTTTTGATGACGCTGGTGGGTCTGTCCCCTGCTCTGGGCACGTTTCTGGCGGGCGTGGTTCTGGCCAATTCCGAATTCAAGCACGAGATCGAAAGCGATCTGGAGCCGTTCAAGGGCCTGCTGCTGGGGCTGTTTTTCATCACCGTGGGCGCGGGCATCCAGTTTGACGTCCTGCTGTCGAACCCGCTGGGGCTGATCGGGCTGACGCTGGGGATGATGCTGCTGAAGGGAATGGTGCTTTATGCAATCGGGCGCGCGTTTCGCCTGCGGGGGCGCGACCAGTGGCTGTTCACGCTGGGGCTGGCGCAAGCGGGCGAGTTCGGCTTTGTGCTGGTGTCCTTTGCGCTGCAGCAATCGGTGCTGCCCGGCGCGCTGGCCGAACAGCTGCTGCTGATCGTCGCGCTGTCGATGCTGGTCACACCGCTGTTGTTCATTGCCTACGACATCGTCGACCGCCGGATGGGGGACGAGACCGAGAGCGCCGCGCATGACACGTTCGAAGACACGGGGCCGGTCATCATTGCGGGCGTTGGCCGCTTTGGCCAGATCGTCAACCGGCTGGTGAGGTCGTCCGGGCTCAAGACGGTTGTGGTGGATCATTCGCTGAAAACCATCCAGCTGATGCGCAAATTCGGGTTCGAGGCGTATTTCGGCGATCCCACCCGCCCCGAAATCCTGCGCGCGGCGGGTCTGGGCAAGGCCCGTGTACTGGCGGTGTGCGTGGATGACGAGGAAGCGGCGCTGCGCCTTGTGGCCTATGCCCGCAAACAGCGGCCCGACCTGCACATCGTGGCCCGAGCGCGCGACCGCAATCATGTGTATCGGCTGTACCGCGCGGGCGCAGACGACATCGTGCGCGAGACATTCGACAGTTCGCTGCGCGCGGGACGTTACGTGCTCGAAAATGCGGGCCTCACGGATTACGAGGCGCACCGCGCGGAAGAAACCTTTTACACCCATGACCGGCACGCGCTGCAAGAGCTGGCCGAGCTGTGGAAACCGGGCGTCGCCGCGACAGACAATGCGCCCTACATCGCCAAGGTGCGCGAGCTGGAGGCCGAATTGCAGACCGCCCTGCT
>JAHDCH010000306.1 GCA_020629995.1 Pseudaestuariivita sp.
ATCCTCGCCGCCTCGATCCGCTCGGCCAACCACATGTCCGAATGCGCCAAGATCGGCGCCGATGTGGCCACCGCTCCGCCCAAGGTGATCCACGCGATGGCGAACCACGTGCTGACCGACAAGGGCCTCGACCAGTTCGTCAAGGACGCCGCCGAGGCAGGCATCAAGATCCTTTAAGTTTGACACATCGGCGCGCGGCTCCACCTCTTCAGGCGTAACACCCCAACCGGAGCCGCCGCCATGCGCCTTGCCGCCCTTCTCTGCCTTGCCCTTGCCGCGCCTGCCGCAGCTGATGTGACCGTCACCTTCCGCGACGGCGCCCCCAAGGACACCTTTACCATCACCAACACCTCGGGCTGCGCTCTGCAGCAGGCGCGTGTCGCCATCGACTTTGACGGGTCGGTCGGCAAACTGGTCTATGACATCACCGCCTCGGGCGCAGGCGTCGAGGTGTTCCAACCGTTCGAAGTGGTGCGCGGCGCGGCTTCGCTGGCGTCTCTGCCGCAGGTCAAGGATGGCGACACCTTCTTGTCTCTGTCCATCGACCAGCTGGCGGCAGGCGACAGCATCGCCTTCACCATCGACGTGGACGACACGCTGGGCGCGCGTGAGATCACCGTGACAGGCTCGGAAATCGCCGGTGCCTCCGCCACACTCTCGGCAGGCCGTATGGACGAGGACATCGCCTCTGCCCGCTTCACCGACGCCGGACAGGCCGTGATCCGCCGTGCCCCCTGCGCCTGACCCCTCGCGAGGCGCGCCCGGTCGGGCGCGATGAGCGCAACCGCCGCGCATTTGCCACAGGTTCACCAAGGGTTGAAAATTGCCTGCTGCGGTCGCGCATTTCCGTGCTAAACGGGGCGCGAAGACTTCAAGAGGCAGGCATGAGCAGCCCCAAGATTGACGATACCCTGCGCGAAAAGATCATCTCGCGCCCCGATGTGATTCTTGATGATCAGGACGTGATGCGCGCCCTGATCGATGCCAATGAAAAAAGCATGGGCGGCAATATCGTCGACCTGCGCGGCATCGCTATGGAACGGCTCGAGTCGCGGCTCGACCGGCTCGAGGACACTCACCGCTCGGTCATCGCCGCGGCGTATGAAAACCTTGCGGGCACCAATCAGGTCCACCGCGCCATCCTGCGCATGCTCGACCCGATGGAGTTCGAGGTATTCCTGCGCGATCTCGGCGGCGAAGTGGCCGACATCCTGCGTGTCGACTGCGTCAAGCTGGTGCTGGAAACCAGCCAGGAAAAAGATGCTGCCGTCCAGCGGCTTGGCGATGTGCTCACCACCGCCGCGCCAGGCTTCATCGATCAATATCTGACCGCGGGCCGCAACATCCCCGTGCGTCAGGTCACCTTGCGTCAGCTTCAGGTGGGCGCCGACCACGTCTATGGCGACGCGGCCTCCTACATCCGGTCCGAAGCCTGCCTCAAGCTGGATTTCGGCCCCGGCCGCCTGCCCGGCCTTCTGGTCATGGGCGCCGAGGATCCGCACCAGTTCACGCCCCAGCAAGGCACCGACCTGCTTGGCTTCTTTGGCGGCGTCTTTGAACGGGTGATGCGCCGCTGGCTGTCCTGAGGCGATGAGCCTCGCGCTCTCTCCCCAGACGCGTGATGCGCTGGCCGGGTGGCTGGCCTCGCAATCCGCGCTGAAAAACGCCTCCGAAAATACGCTCACCGCCTACCGCGGCGACGTGACGGACTTTCTGGCCTTCATGACAGCCCACCATGGTGCGCGTCAGGGGCTCGGCCCTTTGTCTCAGGTGACGGTCTCGGACATGCGCGCCTGGATGGCCGCCACCCGGGGCGATGGCGTGTCACCCCGCAGCCTCGCGCGCAAGCTCTCGGCAGTCAAAAGCTTCTACCGCTGGCTGGCCGAACGGCACGGGTTCGAACCGACCGCCGTGCTTGCCACGCGCAGCCCCAAGTTCCGCAAGAAACTGCCCCGCCCTCTGGACCCGGACGCCGCCCGCGCGATGCTGGACACCGTGCCGCTGCAATCGGCCAAAGGCTGGGTCGGCACGCGCGATGCCGCCGTTCTGACGCTGCTCTATGGCTGCGGCCTGCGGATCTCCGAGGCTCTTTCGCTGACCGGCTCGGATGTGCCCCTGGGCGAGACGTTGCGCATCATCGGCAAAGGCGGGAAAGAGCGGATCGTGCCGGTCCTGCCCGCCGCCCGTGCCGCTGTCGCGCAGTACCTCGCCGATTGCCCCTTCCCGCCCGAAGATGACGCGGCCCTGTTCCGCGGTGCGCGCGGCGGCCCGCTCAGCCCCCGGGCGGTGCAAAAGGTCATGGCGCAGGCGCGGATGCAACTGGGCCTGCCCGCCACCGCCACGCCACACGCCATGCGCCATTCCTTTGCCACGCACCTGCTGAACGCCGGTGGCGATCTTCGCGCCATTCAAGAGCTTCTGGGCCACGCCTCCCTGTCCACAACCCAGGCCTATACCGCCGTCGACACCGCCCGCCTGATGGAGGTCTACGCTTCGGCCCACCCCCGCGGCCGCGGCTGACCCCACTGCGCGCCTGCGCTCTGTGCCGGGCTTTGGGCGAGGCGCGCACGCAAGGGCGCGACGAGCACCCCCTCACGCATACGTGAAAAAGCGTTGCTCCCCATGGTGCGACATTCTGTGCAAAGGTCTTTCCGGATACATTTCTCAGCCAGGGACACTCACCTCATGCGTTTCATCCTCGCCGCCGCTGCCGCCGCCACTGCGCTTACCGCCACCTCCGCCCTCGCCGACGGCCATGCCGAAAAGTGCTTGGTCGACCAGACCGACCCGTTCGAGCTGAGCGAAGAGCAGGTGATCGACCTCTACGCCTGCATGGAGGCCAAGATGGTCGCCGGCTACACCAAGGGCGACAGCACCATCGCCGCCGAATACCGCAGCTGGACCAACAGCGCGACGCGCCCCGCCGTCGCCGGCGCCCATGGTGAACGCTTCCTGCAGACCTTTGCCAACGACGTCGCCGCCGAACAATATCTCAAGTTCGAGGACGAAGGCGTCGTGATGCCCGCCGGCTCGATCCTTGCCAAGGAAAGCATCAAGCTCGGCAAAGAAGGCAAACCCGCTCGCGTCGGCCCTCTCTTCATCATGGAAAAGCTGGCCGCAGGCGAAGCGCCCGACACCGGCGACTGGTTCTATTCGGGCGTTCAGCCCAATGGCAAACCGCTGAAGATCAAACAAAGCTTCTGTCACGACTGCCACGTCGGCTGGGAAGACAGCGACATGCTCGCCTACCCGGTCGAAGAGGTGCGCGTCAGCACCAACTGATCCTTCCCTCGTGCGGCGCTCCCCCCTGCGCCCCATGTGACCACGCGCCCCGGGCCCGCCAACCCGGGGCGCGTTTTCGCGACCAGAGGTTGAAACCCCGCCGCCATTCCGCCATGACGGTCG
>JAHDCH010000011.1 GCA_020629995.1 Pseudaestuariivita sp.
GCGCATCTATCTGGCCGAGCATCGCGCGCTGATCGAAGCCTAGGGGCTTTCGCTGCCCGCACGGCTCTGGTTCACTACGCGCATGAGCCTTTTGCACCCCGACCGCCTCTTTCCCGCCGATCCCGCCACGCGCGCCATCGCCCGCGGTCTGTACGCGCAGGTGCAGGGCCTACCGCTGGTCTGCCCGCACGGCCACACCGACCCGCTATGGTGGGGCGACAACCCGGCCTTTTCCGATGCGGCGCAGCTGTTCGTGATCCCCGATCATTACGTGGTGCGGATGCTGGTCAGTCAGGGCGTGGCGTTTGAAGCTTTGGGCATTGGCGAGGGGGCGGAGACCGACCCGCGCAAGATCTGGCGCACATTTGCCGAACGGTACCACCTGTTCCTTGGGACCCCATCACGCCTTTGGATCGACCACGCCTTGTCCGAGGTTCTGGGCATCGACATGCCTTTGAACCCCAACACCGCTGATGACATCTTTGATGCTGTGAATGCGGCTCTGACCCGGCCCGAGTTCCGCCCGCGCGCGCTGTATGAACGGTTCAATATCGAGGTCATCGCGACGACCGACAGCGCGCTGGACGACCTCGCGCCCCATGAGCGGGCAGCGGATTGGGCGGAGGGGCGCGTGGTACCCACCTACCGCCCCGATGCGGTGGTCGACCCAAACTTTGAGGGCTTTTCCGCCAATTTAGAGACGCTTTCGTCTCTGACTGGCTGCGATACGTCCACATGGCAAGGTTACCTCGAAGCACATCGCACGCGCCGTCGCTATTTCATCCAACGCGGCGCCACAGCGACCGACCATGGCCACCCCACCGCGCAAACGCTGGACCTGCCACAGGCCGAGGCGGCGCTGCTGTATGACCGCGTGCGGCAGGGCTCGGCGACAAAGGGCGATGCCGAAGCGTTCCGTGCACAGATGCTGACCGAGATGGCGCGGATGTCTTGCGAGGACGGGCTGGTGATGCAGCTGCACGCCGGGTCGCGGCGCAATCATTCAGGCTCTGTCTTTGCCCAATATGGCCGCGACCGGGGCTTTGACATCCCGGTGCGCACGGGCTGGACCGAAGCGCTGCACCCCCTGCTGAACGCGGTCGGCCATGACCCGAACCTGACGCTGATCCTGTTCACGCTGGACGAGACCGCCTATGCGCGCGAGCTGGCACCGCTCGCCGGGGCCTATCCGTGCCTGCGCCTTGGCCCGCCGTGGTGGTTCCACGACAGCTATGAGGGGATGCGCCGGTTCCGCGAGGCGACGACCGAAACGGCGGGGTTCTGGAACACCGCCGGGTTCAACGACGACACCCGCGCGCTGCTGTCCATCCCGGCGCGGCACGATGTGGCCCGGCGCTGCGACAGTGCCTACCTCGCCGGGCTGGTCACCACCCACCGCCTGAGCGAGGAGGACGCCCAACGCATCGCGCCCCTGCTCGCGCGCGATCTGGCCAAAGCGGCCTACAAGCTGTGAGCGTGATCGTTCACTTTGGCCTCGGGGCGTTCTTTCGCGCGCATCTGGCCGACTACACCGCCGACGCCGGTGGCTGGAGCATCGAGGCCGTGGCGATGCGCGACCCGGCGCTCGCCCAATCGCACGATCGGGAGGGCTACACTCTGCTCATCCGCGCGCCGGGCGGCACGGAGGCCAAGCGTATCGCTTGCGTCTCGCGTTGCTGGCATGCGGCGACCGAAGGCGCGGCAATTGCTGATCGGCTGGCCAACCCGAAGGTCCAGATCGCGACGCTGACGATCACGGAAAAGGGCTATGGCGCGGCCTTGCCCGAGCGCCGCCTGAACACCAATGACCCGGCCATCGCGCATGACCTTGCGCACCCGGATACGCCCACCAGCGCGGTTGGCATTCTGGTCGCCGGTCTGGCGCGGCGGCGGGCGGCGGGGCAAGGCGGGCTCACCTGCATCAGCTGCGACAACCTGCCGGACAATGGCCACCTTCTGCGCGCTCTGGTTCAGGAGTTTGCCCAGCGCACCCAACCCGGGCTGTGGGACTGGATCAGCACCCACTGCACCTTTCCGACCACGATGGTGGACCGTATTACACCCGCCAGCACGGCTGAGGTGCTGGCCGAGGCAGGCGGCGACCCGTGGGCGACGCAGACCGAACCTTTCCGGCAATGGGTGATCGAGGATGCCTTTGCCGGCACGCGCCCCGCGTGGGAACGTGCGGGAGCCGAGATCGTGCCTGATGTGGCACCTTACGAGGAGATGAAGCTGCGCATGCTGAACGGCGCGCATTCGCTGCTGGCCTACGTGGGCTGTCTGGCCGGGCTGGAGGCGGTGCGCGATGTGATGGCTGTGCCCGCCCTGCGCGCCGGGATCGCGGCGCATATGGACGCCGCCGCGCGCACCCTAGCGCCGGGGCTGGACACGGACCGCTACCGCGATGCCCTGCTGACCCGGTTTGACAACCCCAGCATCCGCCACCTGTGCCGCCAGATCGCTATGGACGGGTCGCAAAAGCTGCCTCAGCGCATCCTTGCGCCCGCGCAAATCGCTGCGGGCAAAGGCGACAAGCTTGGCACCTATGCCACCGCTTTCGCGGCTTGGCTGGTCTTTGCCGGGCGCGAGGGCACCGCGCTGCAAGACCCCGAAGCCCAGCGCATCGCGGCTTTCGCGCCCGACATGCCAGCCCGGCTGGAGGACGCGGCGGCGTTGTTTGGAGCCGATCACAAATCACTGTTCACCGATCCAGCCTTTCGCGCCGAAGTCGAGGCCACGACCAAGCGGCTGACGACCAAACCACCCGAAGAGTGGTTGCAATCGTAACCACCTCTGCCAATACTCCGCGCCCATGAGCGATGAAGATTTCGAGATGCGGGATTTCCTGCCCTATGTGCTGGCGCAGGCTGCCGAAGAGGTGAGCCTTGAGTTCGCCGCCCATTACCGCAACCGCTATGGCATGCTGCGCACCGAATGGCGGGTGCTGTTTCACCTCGGGCGCTATGGCGCCCAGACGGCGACAGACATCGGCACCCGCGCGCGCCTGCACAAGACCAAGATCAGCCGCGCGGTCACCAAGCTCGAGGCGCGGCGGTTCCTGACTCGCAGCACCCGCGAGGACGACCGCCGCTGGGAAACGCTGACCCTGACGCGCATGGGCGAGGCGGCTTATGCCGATCTCAAAGGGCTGGCCGAAGCCTATGACGCCAAGCTGATGGACCAGTTCTCGGGTCCTGAACAACAGATGCTGCGCGCCGCCCTCCTGAAACTCGCCCGGCTGTAAGAGGCACCATGAACATCCTATTCATCATGTACGACCAGCTGCGGTTTGATTACCTCGGCTGCGCCGGTCACCCGCACCTGCAAACGCCCAATTTCGACCGGGTCGCGGCGATGGGTGTGCGGTTCACCAACGCGTTCGTGCAGTCGCCGATCTGTGGGGCCAGCCGAATGTGTTTCTACACCGGGCGCTATGTCGCCTCGCACGGGGCGGCGTGGAACGGCTTTCCCCTGCGGGTGGGCGAACAGACGATGGGCGACCACCTGCGCGCCGCCGGGATGGGATGCTGGCTGATCGGCAAGACGCATATGAAGGCCGATGCCGAAGGGATGGCACGGCTGGGCCTTGCCCCCGACAGCGAGATCGGCGCGCGTCAGGCGGAATGCGGCTTTGACGTGTGGATCCGCGACGATGGTCTGTGGGCCGAAGGGCCGGATGGCTTTTATGACGAAAAGCGCTCGCCCTATAACGAATACCTCAAGGGCAAGGGGTACGAGGCCAGCAACCCCTGGGCGGTCCATGCCAATGCCGGGCTGGAGGGCGAGGATGACGTCGCCTCGGGCTGGATGTTCGCCAACGCGGACAAACCCGCCAACATCCGTGAAGAGCACAGCGAAACGCCCTGGCTGACCCGCCGCACGATGGAGTTCATCGATCAGGCCACCGGCCCGTGGTGCGCCCATGTCAGCTATATCAAGCCGCACTGGCCCTATATCGTGCCCGCGCCCTATCACGACATGTACGGACCCGAGCATGTGCCGCCACCGGTCCGGTCAGAGGCCGAACGCGAGGATCCCCACCCCGTCTACGGCGCCTACATGCAGAACAAGATCGCCAGCGCCTTTCAGCGTGAAGATGTCCGCGCCAAGGTGATCCCGGCCTACATGGGCCTGATCAAGCAATGCGACGATCAGCTGGGCCTGCTGCTGGACCATCTCGAAGCGACGGGCCGGATGAAGGACACGATGATCGTGCTGACCTCGGACCATGGGGATTACCTGGGCGATCACTGGCTGGGCGAAAAGGACCTGTTCCACAATCCGTCAGTCAAGGTGCCGATGATCGTCTATGACCCGCGCCCCGAGGCCGATGCCACGCGCGGCACCACCTGCGATGCGTTGGTCGAATCGATCGACCTTTTGCCGACGTTCCTCGAGACCGCCGGCGGCGAGGTGCCGCGCCATATCCTCGAAGGTCGGTCGCTGCTGCCCTGGTTGCGCGGCGAGGCGCCGGAGTGGCGCGATTATGCCGTGTCCGAGTTTGATTATTCGCCGACCCCGCAGGCGGTCAAACTGGGCCTCGACCCGGTCGATTGCCGCCTGTTCATGGTATTCGACGGACGGTTCAAGCTGATGCATGCCGAAGGCGGTTTTCGCCCCATGCTGTTCGACCTCGACACCGATCCGGACGAGCTGACCGATCTGGCCAAGGGGCCGGGCTATGAGGCCGAAATCGCGCGCCTGTACGACATGCTGCACCACTGGAGCCTGCGCCAGTCGCAACGCGTGACCAAATCCGACGCCGACATCACCTCAATGCGTGGCCGGTCCCTGCGCCGGGGCGTCCTGCCCTTTATGGTCGACGGTACCGAAGTTCCGGAAGAGCTAACCACGGCCTATCGCGGCAAGGCAAAGCGGTACATTGATTAGGGGATAAGTGGTGCCCAGAAGAGGACTCGAACCTCCACGTCCATACGGACACTAGCACCTGAAGCTAGCGCGTCTACCAATTCCGCCATCTGGGCACGGGTTGGTGAGCGGTCAGATACGCAGCGCCAGCGTCCGAGTCAACGGCATTTGTCGCAAAAAAGACTCAGGGCGGCATGGCTCTGCCAACACGGTCTTTGGCAGGGCGCGCGGCACCGGTACACTTGGCCCATGGCTCAGACACGCGAAACCGATCTGTACCCGCCCGTGAAGGCCCAGCTGGAAGGCTGGGGCTTTGACGTGAAAGGCGAAGTGGGTGCGGCGGATGTGGTGGCACGGCGCGGCAACGATACGGTGATTGTCGAGCTCAAGCTGGGTTTTTCGCTAACCTTGCTGCACCAGGGCGTCGCGCGCCAGCGGCTGACCGATCTGGTCTATCTGGCCGTGCCACGGTGGAAGGGCAAGGCAGGCTGGCGCACGTTCAAGGCCAATGTCGGACTGGCCAAAAGGCTGGGTCTGGGCGTGATGAGCATCGCGCCGGACGGCACCGTGCAGGTGCACGCCGATCCCGGCCCCTTCACCCCACGCAAAAGCCATGTGCGCAAAAAGGCGCTGCTGGGCGAGTTTGACCGCAGGCGGGGTGACCCGGTGGCGGGCGGCAAGGACCGCGCCGGCCTGATCACCGCCTACCGGCAAGAGGCGTGGCGCTGCGCCGCGTATCTGGGCGCCCACGGCCCGTCCAAGGGCGCGCACGTGGCCAAGGGTGCCGAAGTGCCGCGCGCCACCCGCATGATGGCCGACAATCACTACGGCTGGTTCGCGCGGGTCGACAAGGGGATCTATGCCCTGACACCCGAAGGCGAGGCGGCGATCACGCAGGATCGTGCGGCGGAGTAGCATCTTGTGTGCCCGGGCGGGGCAGAGTATCCCAAGCCCAAGGGAACAAAAGGCTGCAGACCCATGTCAAAACTGGTCACTATCTACGGCGGTTCGGGCTTTGTCGGGCGCTACATCGCCCGGCGCATGGCCAAGCAGGGCTGGCGCGTCCGCGTCGCGGTCCGCCGCCCCAATGAGGCGATGTTCGTCAAACCCTACGGCGTGGTCGGCCAGGTCGAGCCTGTGTTCTGCAACATCCGCGACGATGCCAGCGTCGCCGCCGTGATGAACGGCGCAGATGCCGTGGTCAATTGCGTCGGCACGTTCGACACGCGCGGGCGCAACTCGTTCGAGAATATCCATGTCGAAGGCGCATCGCGCATTGCCCGCATCGCCGCAACGCAGGGCGTGGGCCAGATGGTCCATATCTCGGCCCTGGGTGCCGACATGGGCGGGGCCAGCCAATATGCCGTGTCCAAGGCCAGGGGCGAGGCCGCGGTGCAAGAGCACATGCCCGGCGCCGTGATCCTGCGCCCGTCGGTCGTGTTTGGCCCCGAGGATGAATTCTTTAACCGCTTTGCCTCGATGGCGCGGTTTGGTCCGGTACTGCCCGTGGTGGGCGGCGACACCAAGTTCCAGCCCGTCTATGTCGACAACGTGGCCGAGGCCGCCGAAAAGGCCCTGCTGGGACAGGCGGACGCCGGTATCTACGAGCTGGGCGGCCCCGACGAGCGCAGCTTTACCGAGCTGATGCACGAGATGCTGGATGTGATCCGCCGCCGCCGTCTGGTGCTGAACCTGCCGTTCTTTGTGGGCACGCTGATGGCTGCGGGCTTTACAGTGCTGGAGTTCGTGACGCTGGGACTGGCCAAGAACAAGATGATCACATTCGATCAGGTGAAATCCCTGCGCAGCGACAATGTCGTGTCGGATGGTGCGCGCACCCTCGCGGATTTGGGCATCAAGCCCGTCGCGACCGAAGCGGTGCTGCCCGATTACCTGTGGCGGTTCCGCCCCTCGGGCCAGTACGACGCGATCAAGGAATCGGCGCGCAACCTGCGCACCTGACCTTTAGCGCGGGCTGCGTTTGGCCAGAATGCGCTGCAACGTGCGGCGGTGCATCGACAGGCGCCGGGCAGTCTCGGACACGTTGCGGTCGCACAGCTCGTAGACCCGCTGGATATGCTCCCACCGGACACGGTCGGCGCTCATCGGGTTTTCGGGCGGCGGCGGCAGTTCGTCACTGCGCGCCAGCAAGGCATTCACCACGTCATTGGCATCAGCTGGTTTGGCCAGGTAATCGGTCGCCCCGATCTTGACCGCCGCAACGGCGGTCGCAATCGCGCCATAGCCGGTCAGAACCACGATCCGCGCATCGGGCCGGTTGGCGCGCAGGACCTCGACCACATCCAGGCCATTGCCATCCTCAAGCCGCAGATCCACCACGGCATAGGCCGGAGGGCGTGCCGTGCAGATCGCCTGACCCGCTGCAACCGACTCGGCCGTTTCCACGGCAAAGCCGCGTTTCTCCATCGCCTTGGCCAGGCGTTTCAGAAACGCTTCGTCGTCATCGACAAGCAGGAGGGAGGCATCTTCTCCGATCTCGGCAGCCGTCAGCTCGGCCATGGGGCGGTCCTTTCGCGTCGTCTTCAGCACATAGATAATACCGACCAACCCACGGTCAAATCACGCGTTTTCAGCAAAACAGGCCACCGTCTTTGCCACATCTTCGGGCGATGCGTCGCGGCGGATGAAATCGACGAACCCCTGCCCGGGCATCACGAGGTAGGAAAAGGTCGAGTGATCGACCAGATAGTACCCGTCTTCGTCTGCCGGCTGGGCGCGATAATACGTGCGATAGGCCTTGGACGCAGCGGCAACCTGTTCTTCGCTGCCCGTCAGGCCGATGGCGTCGGGGTGGATGAACTCGGCAAACTCGGCCACCACTTCGGGCGTGTCGCGCGCCGGATCGACCGAGATGAACACAGGCTGCGCATCGATGCCCTGCTCGGCCAGAATGTCCACCGCAACGGCATTGCGCGCCATGTCCAGCGGGCAGACGTCCGGGCAAAAGGTAAACCCGAAATACAGGATCGACGGTTTGGTGATGACATCCGCATCGGTCACCGTTTCCCCCCGCCCGTTGACCAGCGTAAAGGGCCCGCCGATATCGCCGGCCACCGCGCCGCTGCGGCACGCGGCAAAGGCATCCGACGCCCCCCGTGTCGTGACAAACCAAAGCGCGCCGATCAGCGCGACGATTGCAACGGATGCAACGATTGCGGCGATACGAACCATGGCGGACTCCGGGGAATTGCGTTTGGATGTGGGCACTCCTACCCTGCAGGCCACCGGGGGCAAGCAACAATTCCGTTATGAGGCAATCTGACACGACCATCCTGACAGGGGCCCAGCGCGGCAACTGGATCCGCCTGCGCACGATGATCGTGTTGCGCTGGGTGGCGATCGCCGGACAGATGCTGGCGATCATGACGGCGCATTACGTGTTCGGGCTGCAAGTGCCGATCGACCTGTGCCTGGTCGCCGTGGCGATCTCGGCGGTGTCGAACCTGGTGGCGATGTTCATCTACCCCGAGAACAAGCGCCTGTCGGAAACCGAAAACCTTGCCACCACCTATTTCGACCTGCTGCAACTGGGGCTGCTGTTGTTCCTGACCGGCGGGCTGAACAACCCGTTTGCGGTGCTGCTGCTGGGGCCGGTTGTGCTGTCCTCGACCGTGCTGGCGCTGCGATCTGCGGTGTTGGTCGGTCTGACCGCACTGATCCTGACGACGCTGCTGATGTTCGCACATGTGCCGCTGCGCGCGGGCAGCGGTGCGGTGATGGAGCTGCCGCGCATTTTCATGTTCGGGCATTGGGCCGCGCTGGTGATCGCGATCCTGTTCTTTGGCGTCTATTCGCGCCGTGTCACGTCCGAGATCAATTCGATGTCCGACGCGCTTGCTGCCACACAGATGGCCCTGGCCCGCGAACAGAAGCTGACCGATCTGGGCGGAGTGGTCGCCGCAGCTGCGCATGAGATGGGCACCCCGCTGGCCACGATCAAACTGGCCGCCGCCGAGCTGATGGAAGAGCTGGACGGCGACTCGCGGGAAGACGCCGAGCTGATCCGCGATCAGGCCGACCGCCTGCGCGACATCCTGCGGTCGATGGGCCGCGCCGGCAAGGAAGACACGCTGTACAAGACGACACCGCTGGTCGAGATCGTGCGCGAAGCCGCGGAACCCCACCAGGGGCGCGGCAAGGCCGTGTCGCTGGCCACGCATCCGGCCGGCGCAGGCGAGGCCAACCAGCCCACCATCGACCGCCGCCCCGAGATCATCCACGGCCTGCGCAACCTGGTCCAGAACGCCGTCGATTTTGCCCAAAGCGCGGTGTGGGTCGAAACCATGTGGACCAGCGATACGATATCGGTCCGCATTCAGGATGACGGGCCGGGCTTCCCTCCGCACCTGATCGGCCGGATCGGAGACCCCTTCGTCCGCCTGCGCCGGGGCAGCGCCGCCAAGGCCCGCCCGGAATACGAAGGCATGGGGCTGGGCCTGTTCATCGCCAAGACGCTGCTGGAGCGCACCGGCGCCGAGCTGACATTTGCCAATGGCGCAGCAACCGGAACCCGCGGATCGGGCGCAATCGTCGAAGTCCTGTGGCACCGCGCTGCGTTGGACACCGGCCGCAGCGATGCCGCGGTCCCGCTCGCTCCGAACCGGCCAATTCTGCCATGACCGCAGAATATCAACAGGTCCGCACGCCGCGTTAACCATTTGTTAATGATCTAGCTGAACCCTGATGGTTGAAGGGGAATGGTATGTTGGACTTAGGCTGGCTCGAGTTGGCCGTTGTGCTTGTGGCCGTGGTCTGTGCTGCGGGTGTTGCCGTTTTGATGCTTGTGGACCGCGTGCCACCGGCTTCGGCTGCGACAACCAAGGACGATCATGTGGCCATCACGGTCTCGGGCAATCAGATCACATCAGCCTCACCCGCGGCAGCGGCGTTGATGGAGATTTTCGACGGGGTCCAGGACCTGCACGACTGGGCCGCGCTGGAACGGCTGTTTTCTGATCGTTTCCCGGAATTTCCGCCCGATGCATCGGTGATCGATGCGGGCATGTCTTCGCTGTTGGTCTCGCGGGATCCGGCCCGCGACCCTGCGACGCTGATGCTGTGCAACAGCAATGGCTTTGTCACCGTTCAACTGATCGACCCGCGTGGCAGCCTGGCCATGCACCACCTCAGCGCGCGGTCGCGGCAGGCGGATGCGCGGATTGACTATGCCGCCGAACATGCTCCGCATCCGATATGGGTTGTCGGGCAGGACGGCACGCTGGATTGGGGAAACGCGGCCTATTGGGACTGCGCGCGCAAAAACCTTGGCAGCCGCGCCGGCAACGAGCTTTTGTTCGACCCTGCCGATCTGAACCTGTCGCCCGAGCGTAACAAGGTGCGCGTCGCGATTGCCGCGCCCGAGGGCAAACGCAGGCTGTGGTTCGATGTCACCCGCGTCACGCGCGAAAAGGGTGACACGATCTACTTTGCCACCGAAGTCAGCGCGGTGGTCCACGCCGAGGCGGCGCAGCGCAACTTTTTGCAGACCCTGACCAAGACTTTCGCCCACCTGTCCATCGGGCTGGCCATCTTTGACCGGGATCGCCAGCTGGCGCTGTTCAACCCGGCGCTGATCGACCTGACGAATCTGTCGCCCGAATACCTGTCCAAGCGGCCCAACCTGATGACCTTTTTCGACGGGCTCCGCGAAAATCAGGTGATGCCGGAACCCAAGAACTATTCCGGCTGGCGCGAAACGCTTGCCGACGTGGTGATCGCCGCCAGCGACGGGCGCTATTCCGAAACCTGGAACCTGCCCAGCGGGCTGACCTACCGCGTCACCGGCCGTCCGCATCCTGACGGGGCCATCGCCTTTTTGTTTGAAGACATCAGCGCCGAGATTTCGCTGACCCGCCGCTTCCGAGAAGAGCTCGAGATCGGGCATTCCGTGCTGGACACATTCGAATCCGCCATCGCCGTCTTTACTCCGTCCGGGCGGCTGAGCTTTTCAAACGCGGCCTACAACGCGCTTTGGGGCGTCGACAGCGACGTGACTCCGATCGAGATCACCGCCCAATCGACGACCGAGCTGTGGCAATCGCTGTGCCAGCCAACGCCGGTCTGGTCTGACATCCGTGACATGATCCTGTCCTACGGCCAGCGCGAACCGTGGTCCGCGCAGGTGCGCAGGCATGACGGGCGCACGATGCAATGCCATGTCCAGCCGCTGCAGGGCGGAGCAACTCTGGTCCGGTTCGACATGGCGCCGCGGCTGCTTGAATCGCAGGTCGGCCCGGTCAGCGCCTGATCCGGCTTGCGGCCCCGGGTGGGCGCGTTAATCTGCGCCCATGCCTCCGCTATTGGCGACCCGCCACCTTTCCGACGAACACGCGACAACCGCACTGGCCCGGGCCTTTGCGCCGCTTTTGGGTGCCGGCGACACGCTCTTGCTGTCCGGCGGGATCGGCGCGGGCAAGACGCATTTCGCGCGTGCGCTGATCCTGTCCCGCCTTGCCACCCCCGAGGATATCCCTTCGCCCACGTTCACGCTGGTCCAGACCTACGACGCCCCGGGCCTCACCATCTGGCACTGCGATCTCTACCGGCTTGGCGATCCGTCCGAAGTGATCGAGCTGGGCCTGGACGAGGCGATGGACACCGCGCTGTGCCTGATCGAATGGCCCGACCGTCTGGGCGATCTGACACCGCAAGGCGCGCTGCATCTGCATTTTGAACCCGGCGCGCGGGGTGACGGGCGGCAGCTGGCGCTGCATGGCCCTGACAGCTGGCGCACAAGGATCCCGCAATGACACGGGCCAGCCACATCACCCGCTTTCTTGCGGATGCCGGCTGGGGCGATGCTGCACGCCTGCCTCTGGCCGGTGACGCGTCGGCGCGCAGCTACGAGCGGCTGAAAGGCACCAAAGGCACCGCCATTCTGATGAACGCGGACCCGGCCACCGGAGAGCAGACCCAGCCGTTCCTGACCGTCGCAGACCACTTGTCTGCCCACGGGTTCAGCGCACCGCGTATCCTGGCGACGGACCCCGCCTTGGGTCTGATCCTGATGGAAGACCTTGGCGATGACTTGCTGACCCAGGTCTGCGCCCGGCGCCCCGGGGACGAAGCCGCCCTGTATGCCGAAACTGCGCGCATGCTGGCCGCATTACATGCCGTGCCCGTTCCCGGCTGGGCCAAACCCTATGGCCCTGCTCAGATGGGCCCGATGATCGACCTGTTCTTTGCCCATCACACCGACATGCCTGCGCGCGATGTCACCGACGCGGTGACCCAGGCGCTTGAGGCGACGGACATCGCGCCACAGGTTCTGATCCTGCGCGATTTTCATGCCGAAAACCTGTTGTGGCTGCCGGACAGGGACGGTGCCGCGCGGTTGGGGCTTCTTGATTTTCAGGACGCGCTGGCAGGGCACCCGGCTTATGATCTGGCCTCTCTGATCCAGGACGCACGCCGCGATGTGTCGCGCGATGCGGCCAACGCGGCCGTTTTTGCCTTTTGCGATGCAACGGGCCACGACGCTGCGCGGATCGAAGCCGCCATCGCCACGCAGGGCGCGCAGCGCAATCTGCGGATCCTGGGCATATTTGCCCGGCTGGCGGGCGCGGGCCGTACAAAATACACTCCGCTCTTGCCGCGGGTCGAAGCGCATCTTGCTGCCTGCCTGGCCCACCCTGCCGCCTCTGGCATCGCCCGGGCTTTGGCCGCCAACGGATACACCGCCCGATGACCCGCCCCATCCTGTACTTTGCCGCCGGTTTCGGCACCCGCATGCGCCCCTTGACCAACGACAGGCCCAAACCGCTGGTCGAGGTTGCAGGCAAGCCGCTGTTGACCCACGCGCGCGATCAGGCCGCCGGGCTGGGCCTTGGCCCCGAGCTGGTCAACGCCCACTATCTTGCTCCGCAGATCCAAGCCTATGCGACGCGCCACGGTCTGACGCTTTCGGACGAAAGCGATCAGCTTCTGGATACGGGCGGGGGGCTGAAACGCGCGCTCGCTCTGATGGGCGGTGCGGGCGAGGTGGTCACGATGAACACCGATGCGGTTTGGACCGGGCCTTCGCCTCTCGCAACGCTTTGCGACGCGTGGCGGGGCGGGATGGGCGCCTTGCTGCTTTGTATCCCGGCCTCGCGTGCCACCGGCCATGCCGGAGGCGGCGATTTCAGCCTGAACACCGACGGGCGGCTGAGCCGAGGCGGCGACCTGGTCTATACCGGCGCGCAGATCATCACCGCCGACCCGGTTGCCGCTGTGCCCGAGGATGTCTTTTCGCTCAACACCGTCTGGACGGCGCTGGCCGCCCAGGGTCAGCTTTATGGCGCCGTGTTCGACGGAGGCTGGTGCGACGTGGGCCATCCCGGCGGGATCGCCCTGGCCGAAGCCATGCTGGACAGCGCGGCATGACCCTGTTTGCCTTGCCCCCCGGCGCCGATTTCGCGGCCGAGCTGATCGCCGGGCTGGATGACCGTCACCCGGATCCGGCTCAGCTGGCCCGCGTGACGCTGATCGTGAACACCCGGCGGATGGAGCGTCGGCTGACCGATCTTTATGCCGCCGGGCCGGCCCGCCTGTTGCCGCGCATCGTGGTGGTCACCGACCTGCCCCCGCCCCCGGGCGTGCCTCCCTTGCCGGTGGCGACCTCGCCGTTGCGGCGGCGGCTGGATATAGCGGGACTTGTTGCGCAGCTGATCGCGGCGGATCCGACGCTGGCGCCCCGCGCCTCGGTCTATGATCTGGCCGACAGCCTGATCACCCTGATGGACGAGATGGAAGGCGAAGGCGTCACAGCCGCGGATATCGCCGCGCTGGATGTCAGTGACCAATCAGGCCACTGGGCGCGCGCGCAGCAATTCTTTGGCATTGTCGCGCAGTATCTGGCCGCCACGGGCGCGCCGGGGGGCGAGACGCGGCAGGTTGCCGCCGTGGATGCTCTGCTGGACCATTGGCAGGCGCACGCGCCCGCCGCGCCGGTTTATGTCGCTGGATCAACCGGGTCGCGCGGGGCCACGCACCGGCTGATGACTGCCGTCGCGCTCATGCCCGGGTGCGGTGTGATCCTGCCCGGGTTTGACAGGCACCTGCCCGCCCATGTCTGGAAGGTGCTGCGCAATCCCTTGAAGGGCGAAGACCACCCCCAGTTCCGCTATGCGCGGCTTATGGCCTCGGTCGGAGCATCGCCAGCGGATGTCGAACCCTGGACGGAGGCGCCCGAACCCAGCCCGATGCGCAACGCGCTGCTGTCCCTGGCCCTGCGCCCCGCGCCCGTGACCGATCAATGGCGGCGCGAAGGCCCCGATCTGGGCGCGCTGGGCGCGGCGCTGGACGATGTCACGCTGGTCGAAGCGCCCACGCCGCGCGACGAAGCGCTGACCATCGCACTGCGCCTGCGCGACGCGGCCGAGCGCGGACAGACCGCCGCGCTGATCTCGCCCGACCGTATGCTGACCCGCCGGGTCACCGCCGCGCTGGACCGCTGGGGGATTGTTCCCGATGACAGCGCCGGCACACCATTGCACCTGTCGCCCCCGGGCCGCTTTTTGCGCCATGTGGCGGCCCTGGATCAGGGGCCGCTCACGGTCGAGGCCTTGCTGACCCTGCTCAAGCATCCGCTGACCCATTCTTGCACGGGCCGCAACCGGCACAACCTGCTGACCCGCGATCTGGAACTGCACCTGCGCCGCAACGAGATCGTCTATCCCGACGGCCCCACCCTGCGTGACTTTGCCGATGGCAAGGGCGCGGCCGGCTGGGGGCGTTGGCTGCGCGCGCTGCTGCTCGAGGATCCTGCCCTGCCTGAAGCACCGCTCGAATCATGGGTCGCGCGGCTGCTTTCCCGGGCCGAAGCCCTGGCCGGCGGGCCTCTGGCCGAAGACAGCGAGCTGTGGCGCGCAGCCGCAGGGCGCAAGGCCCGCGCCTTGGCCGATACTCTGACAAAAGAGGCGCCGCATGGCGATGTGATGGCGGCATCGGACTTTGCCAGCCTTCTGCACGCCCTGCTCAGCCGCGAAGAGGTCCGCGACCGCGACGCCGCCCATCCCGGCATCCTGATCTGGGGCACCCTGGAAGCGCGCGCGCAGGCAGCGCCGATGGTGATCCTGGGCGGGCTGAACGAAGGCGCCTGGCCCGGTGCGCCCAAGCCCGATCCCTGGCTGAACCGGGTGCTGAGGCACCGCGCGGGGCTGCTGTTGCCGGATCGCCAGATCGGCCTTTCGGCGCATGACTTTCAGATCGCCGCCGCCGCGCCCGAGGTCTGGCTGACCCGCGCGCTGAAATCGGACGATGCGGAAACCGTGCCGTCGCGCTGGCTGAACCGGTTGGGCAACATGTTGACCGGCCTGCCGGGGCAGGGTGGCGACAGGGCATGGCAGGCCGCACGGGACCGCGGCAAGGTCTGGATGGACAAGGCCGCGCTGCTGGATGCCGCGCCGCGCGTTGATCCCGCGCCGCGCCCTGCGCCCAGCCCGCCCGTCGATGTGCGCCCCCGCGCCTTTTACGTCACCGACATTCCGCGCCTGCGCCGCGATCCCTATGCGATCTATGCGCGCGATGTGCTGCGGCTGCGCCCTCTCAACCCTGTGACGCGCGCGCCCGATGCGCGGCTGCGCGGCACCTTGCTGCACAAGGCGGTCGAAACCTTTGTGCGCGCCAGCCTCGCCACCGGCGATCTGTCTGCCGAGGCGCTTTTGGCGCACACCCGCCGCGCCCTGGCCGCCGGCACGCCCTGGCCGCAGGCGCGGGTGCTGTGGCTGGCCAAGCTGGCGCGGATCGCAGACGCCTTTGCGCGGGACGAGGCCGCGCGGCAGGCACGCGCCATGCCCAGCGCGTTCGAGACATCCGGCCGGATCGAGTTGCCCGCGCTGGGCGTGACCCTGACTGGCCGCGCCGACCGCATCGACCTGACCGACGACGGCGCGGCGATCCTTTACGATTACAAAACCGGCACGCCGCCCAAGGAAAAGCAGCAGCTGGCCTTTGACCGGCAATTGCTGCTCGAGGCGGCCATGGTCGCGCGCGGCGCATTTGACGAGATCGGCGGCAAACGCCCGGTGGCTGACGCGATCTATCTTGGCCTCGGGTCCGGCGCTCCGGTTCAGCGCGCGCCATTGGGGGACGGCGACGGACAGGAAACCCCCGATCAGGTCTGGGACAAGCTGCACAGCTTTCTGACCCGGATCTATGCTCCGGATCACGGCTTTACCTCGCGGCGCGCCACGTTCGAAACCCGGTTCGAAGGCGATTACGACCACCTTGCCCGGTTCGGCGAATGGGACCACGGCAGCAAGGCCCAGCGCGAGGATGTCACATGATCGCGCGCAACGATGCCACGCAGGCCCAGGTCGATGCGGCCAACCCGGCAGCGTCAACCTGGCTGTCGGCGAATGCCGGGTCCGGCAAGACCCGCGTGCTGACCGACCGGGTTGCGCGCCTGCTGTTGGGCGGTGCGCTGCCCGAACGCATCCTGTGCCTGACCTATACCAAGGCCGCCGCCTCCGAGATGCAGAACCGCCTGTTCAAACGGCTCGGCGCCTGGGCGATGAAAGACGACGCCGCCCTGGCGCAAGAGCTGGCCGAGCTGGGCGAAGAAGGCCCCTTCACCGACGGTGATCTGAACGACGCGCGCACGCTCTTTGCCCGCGCGATCGAAGCGCCCGGCGGGCTCAAGATCCAGACGATCCACTCGTTCTGCGCCACGCTGCTGCGCCGCTTTCCTCTTGAGGCCGGCGTCAGCCCCCAGTTCCGCGAGATGGAAGACCGCGCCGCCGCGCTGCTGCGTGCGGACGTGATTGAACGGCTGACCGAAGGCCCCGAGGCGGGCCTTGTGGCCGAGCTTGCGCTGGGCCTTTCGGACGAAAGCTTTGACGAGATCGCGACCGAAGTCCTGAGCCGCCGGGCCGAACTGACGCCGCCTGTGAGGGCGGAGGAAGCCTTTGACTGGTTCGGCGTGCCCAAAGGCCAGACCGAGGCGGACATCACCGCGATGGCTCTTGCGCCCGGCGATCTTTCCTTGCTTGGGGCGCTGGTCGCTGTCTTTGCATCCGGCAGCAGCAATGACATCAAGGCCGCCGACAAGTTGCGCGGCATCCACCAGCTGGACGGCAGTGCCCTGCCGGTTCTGGAGAACGTCTTTCTGACCGGACCCAGGACCAAGAATGGCGTGCAACCCAAGATCGGCACCCTGCCGACCAAGACCACGCAAAAGACGATGGACCCGGCCCTTCTGGACCGCCTGAACGACTGGATGGAGGCTGTTGCCGCAGCGCGCGAGGCCCGCATCGCCCATACCGCGGCACGGCGCACCGTGGCGCTGCACGCCTTTGCCGGTGCGTTTATCCCGGCTTATGACGCGGCCAAGGCGCGGCTGGGCGTTCTGGACTTTGACGACCTGATCGACCGCGCCCGCGCCCTTTTGACCAACCCGCGCGTGGCTGAATGGGTGCTGTACCGGCTGGACGGCGGAATCGACCATATTCTGGTCGATGAAGCGCAAGACACCTCTCCGCGCCAATGGCAGGTCATCGACCGGCTCGCGTTGGAAATCACCAGCGGGCAGGGCACCGCCGAAGACCGTGCCCGCACGCTGTTCGTGGTAGGTGACAAGAAACAGTCGATCTATTCGTTCCAGGGCGCCGACCCCGGCGCTTTTGACGAAATGCAGGACGATTTTGACAGCCGTCTCGCGCCCGGTCCGACGCCACTGAACAGGCGCACGCTGGAATTTTCCTTTCGTTCGTCGCCGGTGATCCTTGATCTGGTCGACGAAACGTTCCGCGGCCGCGAAGCCTCGGGGTTTGGCACAGGCGCACGGCACAAGGCCTTTCATGCCGAAATGCCCGGGCAGGTGGACCTGTGGCCCGTCGTGCCGACCCCGGAAAAACCCGAAGACCCCGCGTTCGAAGACCCGGTCGACACCGTGCGCGAAGATGACGCGCGCAGCGTTCTGGCGCACCGTATCGCGACCGAACTGCGCCGCATGATCGACACCCGCACGCCGATCGCCACATTCGACAAGGACGCAAAGGTCTGGGCATCGCGCCCGATGCGGCCCGGTGATGTTCTGATCCTTGTCCAGTCGCGCGGCGTGCTGTTTGACCAGATCATCCGCGCGCTCAAGGTCGCGGGAGTGCCCACGGCGGGGACGGATCGGCTCAAGGTCGGCGGAGAGCTGGCCGTGCGCGACCTGCGCGCGCTTTTGTCGGTGCTGGCCACGCCCGAGGATGACCTGTCGCTGGCGACAGTGCTCAAAAGCCCGCTGTTCGGCTGGACCGAACAACAGCTGTACACGCTGGCCCACCACCGCACCGAACGATTCCTGTGGCAGGCGCTGCGCGACGGGCACCCGGGCGATGCGGCCATGCTGCACGACCTGATGGGGCAGGCTGACTTCTTGCGCCCCTATGACCTGATCGAACGTATCCTGACCCGCCATGGCGGCCGCGCGCGCCTGCTGGCCCGGCTGGGCCCCGAGGCAGAAGACGGGATCAACGCGCTGCTGTCACAGGCCCTGTCTTACGAACAGGGCGAGATCCCCTCGCTCACCGGTTTTCTGGCGTGGATGGAAACCGACGATCTGGAGATCAAACGCCAGATTTCCCAAAGCGCGGACCAGGTGCGCGTGATGTCCGTGCACGGCGCCAAGGGCCTGGAAGCGCCGGTCGTGATCCTGCCCGACACGGGGCTGAAAAAGAACGACCTGCGCGGGCAGACGCTGGCCCATGACGGGCGCGCGCTGTGGAAGACGCCCGCGGATGAAACACCCCCGCTGGTGCAAACCGCCATCGACGCCGCCCGGGCCAAACAGGCGCAGGAAAAGGACCGCCTGCTGTACGTTGCGATGACCCGCGCCGAACAGCGCCTGATCGTCTGCGCCGCGGGCGAGCTGGGCAAAGACGGCAACAGCTGGCACGACCGTATCGCCGCCGGTCTGCAAGCCCGCGGTGCGGTCGACACGCTTCACGATTTTGCCGATGCGCCCGCCAGCCTTGTCACCCGGCTGAGCGGCGTGCCCTTCGCTGATATCGGCCGCGATCCCGGCGCAACCGATCCGCCAGCCAGCGCCAGCCTCGCCCCATGGGCCAGAACCGTTGCGCCCACTCCGCCGGTCGCGGCAGCACATATCACACCTTCCGATCTGGGCGGGGCCAAGGTGATGCCCGGCGACGCGGGTCAGGATCTGGACACCGCGCTGCGGTTCGGAACGCTGGTGCACCTGCTGCTGGAACATCTGCCCGCACTGGACCCGTCCGAATGGCAAGCCGCGACCCAAGCGCTTGCCCCCGCAGAGGACGCGTTGTGGCCTGCCGCGCTCGAGCATGTGGCGGCCTGCATGGCGTCGGATGCTCTGCGCCCGCTATGGGCACCCGATTCGCTGATCGAGGTGCCCGTGACGGCCCCGCTGGCGCCGATAGGGGGCACCCGGATGGTCGGAATCGTCGACCGGTTGATCATCGCTGACGATCATGTGCTGATCGCCGACTTCAAAACCAACGCCACCGTCCCCGCAGCGCCGGCTGATGTGCCCGAAGGGCTGCTGCGCCAGATGGGGGCCTATGCCGCGGCGATGGCTCAGGTTTTCCCGGACAAGCGGATCGACACAGCCATTGTCTGGACTCGCACTGGCGCGCTCATGCCGCTTCCGCACAATATGGTGATGCAGGCGCTGGCGCGTGCCGAACATCTTGACGATGCAACACCCACTGCCTAGGTTCCGGCTCTGTTTCCGCCATCCGCCCTGAAGGAGAGCATCATGGCCACTGTCGCTGTCACCGATGACACGTTTGACGCCGAAGTCAAAAACTCTGACGTCCCCGTGGTCGTCGATTTCTGGGCCGAATGGTGCGGCCCCTGCAAACAGATCGGCCCCGCCCTGGAAGAGCTGGCCGCCGAATACGAAGGCAAGGTCAAGATCGCCAAGGTCGACGTCGATTCGAACCCCAACGCCGCCGCCGCCCTGGGCGTGCGCGGTATCCCTGCGCTGTTCGTGTTCAAGGACGGTCAGGTCGTGTCGAACAAGACCGGCGCCGCGCCCAAGGCCGCGCTGCAAAGCTGGATCGACGAAGCTCTGTAATCTGATCTGCGCGCCGGGCTAACCAAAGGCCTGGCGCGCGATCGCCTTGACGCGCGCATACCGGATCAGGCTTTGCGCGGTCATCTTGGGATGCATCCGGTTCCAATCGGTCAGCACCTGCACCCGCAGCATGAACTGCACGCCGGGGTCGTCGCGACCCACAAGGCTGTACCCCTCAAAAAACGCCTCCAGCGCCTCGGGCGGCAGCACGTCGCCTTTTGGAATGGCGTCTATGTCCCCGACCATCTGCATATAGCTGACCAGCAGCCGCGCGATATCGTACCCCACCGGGGCGTCTGACTTGGGCAGGAAATCATATGCCGCCACCTCATTCCCGATCAGGATGTTGTGCGCGTTCAGATCGCCGTGCTTGCCGGCCACCTTGCTGTCCCGCCCGCGATAGGCCTTGGCCAGATCGGGCACCTGCCGCGCGTATCGGACAAACTTTTTGCCGCCCCGGATCTTGCGCGCCCCGGTTTCGACCTGCTCGGCCAGCATCTGCATGTGCCCGGCCATAAAGCGCGGGCGGAACTGGCGATCTTCCTGAAAGGTGCCCTCGTGAAAGGCGCTCAGCCACTGACCGGCCGCGCGCAGGTAGGGCGCGTGATCCTCCGCGCTGCGGCACAGGTTCAGCAGCGTCTCGCCCTCCTGAAAGGTCATCAGATAGGCCTGCGCCCCCGCATCCTCGGCCAGGATCTGCGGCACGGTCACGCCCTCTGCGCCGTCCAGCGCCCGCATCGCCCGTTTGTGGGCAGCCATGATCGCGGCAAACTCCTCAGCGTTCTGGGGCCTTAGCGCCAGCTTGAGCACCACGGGCAACGCGCCATCCCCACCATAGCTCTGCACGATGTGCAGGCGGTTGGCGTCGTCTTTGATCCATTCCCCGCGCAGCTCGTAAAACTGCGGCTTCAGCCCGGCCTCGCGCGCCAGCCTCTTGAACGCATCGCGCGCCGCTTTGCGCAGGTCATCATGGCTCATCTCAGGTTCCACCTTGCACTGAGGGCGTTGCGTT
>JAHDCH010000307.1 GCA_020629995.1 Pseudaestuariivita sp.
ACCCGGCGGCACCCGTAACCAAGGCGGTGCGTTGCGTCATCAAAATGCTCCTGACTTACAATGCCCGTAACCTAGCCCACCCAAAGGTGAAATAGGAAGGCAAAACACACGCCAAGCGAGAGACCGCCGAGCGCCCACAACAAACGAACGCGCAAAGGTCCATGCGGCCGCACCGGAGGCGGAGGCGTTCCCTCGCGGATCAGGGCATCCTGCAACAAACCGGGCAAGCGCGGACCGAACCGCGCCAGCACCAATGCCGTCTTGCCCAGATCCTTGGCCAAAGCGGCAGGGCCGATGGATTTGCGGATGTATTCTTCGACAATCGGCTGCGCGACCTGCCAGATGTTCATATACGGATCGAGCGACCTCGCGACACCTTCCACCACCACCATGGTGCGTTGCAGCAGGATCAGCTCGGTCCGGGTCTCCATGCCAAACCGTTCGGTCACTTCGAACAGATAGGCGAGCAGGCGTCCCATGCTGATTTTCGTGGCATCCATTCCAAAAATCGGCTCGCCCACCGCCCGCAGGGCGCGGGCAAATTCGTCGACATCCTTGTCGGCGGGCACATAGCCGGCCTCGAAATGCACCTCGGCCACGCGTTTGTAATCCTTGCGGATGAACCCGAACAGGATCTCGGCATAGACGCGACGGGTGTATTCATCGATATGGCCCATGATCCCGAAATCGTAGGCGATGATGTCTCCGTTCGCGGCGACCTTGAGGTTGCCCTGATGCATGTCGGCGTGAAAGTAGCCGTCGCGCAGCGCATGGTTCAGGAACAATTGCAGCACGCGCGCGGCCAGCTCGCGCCGGTCGTGGCCCGCGGCGTCGATGGCGTCGTTGTCGCCCATCGGCACGCCTTCGGCCCAGCCCAGGGTCATCACCCGGCGGCCCGAATAGGGCCAGATGATGCGCGGCAGCTGAAAGCCTTTGTCGTTGGCGGTGTTGGCGGCAAATTCGCTGGCGGCCGAGCTTTCCAGCCTCAGGTCCAGCTCACCCTGCACCACGCCGTCAAAGTGTTCGATCACGTCCATGGGGCGCAGGCGGCGGGCCTGCGGGGCAAAGGTCTCGATGATCCTTGCGGCGAGGTAGAACGCGTCAACGTCCTTGCGGAACGCCTTTTCGATGCCGGGGCGCAGCACCTTGACCGCCACCGTCTCGCCGGTTTCGGCCAGTTTGGCCTTGTGCACCTGCGCAATCGACGCAGCAGCGACCGGTTCGGAAAATTCCGAGAACACCGTATCGGCATCCACGTCCAGCTCTTGCGCCACGCTGGCCTTGGCCTCTTTCACCGAAAAGGGCGGCAGTTTGTCCTGCAGAACGCGCAGCTGGATCGCGAGTTCGTCACCCACCACGTCGGGCCGGGTGCTGAGCACCTGACCAAACTTGATATATGCCGGGCCCAGCGCGGTCAGCGCTCGGGTGGCGGGGGGCATATCGGGATCACCCTTGTAGCCCAGCCACTGGAACGGCCAGCCCAGCACCCAGGCCACTGCGCGCAACGGCTTGGGAGCGTCAAAGGCATCCAGCACGACGTTCATCGCACCCGTGCGCACCAACGTCGCCCCCGTCCGCACGAGGCGGATGATGTTATGCGGCCCCCGCATCCTAGCGAGGCCGCCTGTCAGGGCGGATGAGCGGCGCCATCACAGCTTCCACCCCGAATGCAGGCAGGCAATGCCCATCGACAGGTTCCGGTATTTCGCCTGATCGAATCCCGCATCCTTTACCATGCCCAGGAACGTTTCCTGATCCGGGAATTTGCGGATCGATTCGACCAGATACTGATAGCTGTCCCGGTCATTCGCGATCACCTGACCCATGCGCGGGATCACGTTGAACGAATACAGGTCATAGGCCTTCTGCATCATGTCGTTCGGGATCTGGCTGAACTCCAGCACCATCAGCCGCCCGCCGGGTTTCAACACGCGGTGCGCCTCGTTCAGCGCCTCTTGCGGACGGGTCACGTTCCGGATGCCAAAGCTGATCGTGTAGACGTCAAAGGTGTTGTCTTCGAACGGCAGCGCCATCGCGTCGCCCACGATCCAATCAAGGCTGTCTTCCATCTGCGCCGCCTCGGCGCGCTGGCGGCCTTCGATCAGCATCGGCTCGGTCAGGTCCAGCACCGTCGCGTGCCCCGACCCCGCGCGTTTCAGGAACCGGAACGAGATGTCACCCGTCCCGCCTGCCACATCCAGCAGCTTTTGCCCCGGGCGCGGCGCCAACCAGTCCATCATCGCGTCCTTCCACAAGCGGTGGATGCCGACGCTCATCACGTCGTTCATCACGTCATAGCGCGACGCGACGGACCCAAAGACGCCCTGCACCAGACCGGCCTTTTCATCCTCGTCCACGGTGCGGTTGCCAAAATGGGTGGTGGTGCGCTCGGTCATGGCCATCGTCCGCCTTTGCCAAAGAATTGCCAAGTTGCTCTGACACACTTGGGGCCGAGACACAATTTATCCAATGGTGACATGGAGCCGCGGCACATGGATGACCTCAAAGCCGTCTTTCGGGACGAACCGATCGCCCCAGAGCGCGAAAGCGCCGTGACCCAGCTGTGGGACAAGGTGTACGACCTTCTGCCCAAGAAACGCGATCCGAACGCGCGGCCCAGCGCGCTGGACACGCCCCAGGGCTGGCAGGCCGCGATTCGAAACCTGTTCGGCACATTCTTTTTCGACGGTGAAAAGACCGTCGGCACCATAGCCAGCGGCGACCGCTTTGCCCCGCGCGACCTTGAAGACGGCAGCACGGAATACGCCGTGACCTGGACCTGCAAGGCCGTCACCCTGTTCCTGATCGCCTTGATGGGCGTGATCTCGGTTCAGTCGGATACCCGCTTGGGCTTTACAAGCGTTGGCGGGGGTATCTTGGCGTTCATCAAGGGCTTTGGCCCGATCCTGGGCTACATCGTCGCCTATCAGTGGCTGTTCAAAGTCAGGCTAAGCGGCGACGAGCTGACCGTGATGAATTATTTTTTCCAGACCAAACGCTACAAGCTGGACGACATCCTGCATGTCTCGGCTCATCCGCGCAGCCATATATATAAGGTGCACTTTGAAAACGGGTCCAAGGCGCATGTCTTCAAATTCATCAATGGCCACAGCGAACTGATCGAAGAGCTTGAATCCATCGCCCGCCGGTGACATCCCGGGTCCATGCCCGAGCTGCCCGAAGTTGAAACCGTGCGCCGTGGCCTGTCTTCGGTGATGGAAGGCGGGGTGATCGCGCATGCCGACGTGCGCCGCCCCGATCTGCGCTGGCCCTTCCCTGACCGCATGGCCGAACGGTTGACGGGGCAGCCTGTGCTGCGCCTGCGCCGCCGGTCCAAGTACATCCTGATTGATCTGGGCTCGGG
>JAHDCH010000308.1 GCA_020629995.1 Pseudaestuariivita sp.
ACGTGCAGCCGTTTGAAGCCCGCCTTGTCGAAAAGGCCGGTCTCCATCATCTGCATCGAGCTGTGGAATTCGCCATGGGGCGTGGTCACGCCACCCGCCAGCAGCAGCGCCTGATCGACGCCCGCTTCGCCCTGATAGCGGGCGATCCAGTCGGCCAGCGTCGCCTGATCCTTGATGATCCGCGCCGGAAAGTGCGGCATGACGGGAAAGCCATCCTCGGCCAGACGCCGCGCGGTTGCGACCATCTCTTCGATGGGCGTGCCTTCGATATGGGCGATGTAGACCCGGGTGCCGGGGGCCAGCAGGGCCTTGAAATCCTCGACCTTCTGGGCGGTGCGCGGCATCACCTCGATCGAATAGCCCTGCAAAAAGGCCTCCATCTCGGGGCTTGAGGTGGGCGCATCCTTGCGCTTGAAATTAAGCAGTGCCATGGCCGCCTCCATTAACCGCGTGATGTTCACGCCCAGCCGTCGTTTGCAATCAGCGCCTTGATGCGCTCCTGGTCATATTCCGCGTCCAGCCGGGCCGCTTCGGCCTCGACAATCTCGGCCGGGTCGCCTTCGATGGTGACCGGGGCGGCCTTGCGCCATTCGGCCAGATACGCGTCGGTATCCGCCGCGCCCACTTTCATCGCGGCCCGGTCAATCGCCTGTTCAAAGCGTTCGGGCAGCGGCTTTTTCGCGCCGCGCCGGCCTTTGCCGACGATGACCTGCGCGGGGATGTCGCGCCAGTATACGATGGTGACGTCGGGCATGATGGCTCCTGTTCGTTGATCCGAGGTTTACGCCTGTATGGTGTATATAGGTGAGACAAATTCGACATCACGCGCAACAATGACGACGCGCGGCGCTTGCGGCGGGCCTTTGCGCTGCGCTAGCCAGATCAAAAGCGCCCCGGACAGGGGCCAAGAGGACGAGTGAATGGTCATCGCAGTCGATGCGCACAGGATCGCCTACATGGCGCTGCCCAAGGCGGGATGCTCGTCGGTCAAGGCGGCTCTGGCGCGGACCGATCCGGCAGTGACAATCCCGCCCGCCGACCAGATCCGCACCGAAACATGGCATTCGATCTATCCCACGCAGCGTTTTCGTGCGCACCGCTGGCAGGTCTATGGCGATTATTGGCGGTTTTGCGTGGTGCGCGATCCGGCCAAACGGCTGATGTCGGGGTTCGTGGACCGGGTGGTCGAACGG
The DNA here is from genome assembly GCA_020629995.1 of Pseudaestuariivita sp. GTDB lineage: Bacteria > Pseudomonadota > Alphaproteobacteria > Rhodobacterales > Rhodobacteraceae > Pseudaestuariivita. The sequence continues at coordinate 1,194 of JAHDCH010000308.1, forward strand.
GGCGAGCTTGCCCATTCCCGGCGTCTGGCGCGCGGCGATTTTCCGCATCTGTCCACCACACCCGACCCCGACCATTTCTTTCAGCACCTTTGGGACTATGCCGAGGCGTCGTCGGTTGTGAAACACCACGTGGCCGAGGCATGGCTGTTTCTGGGGCCGGGCGACATCCGCCGCCACTACCACCGCATCTTCAAAACCGAAGAGATGGGCCTTCTGGCCGAAGCACTGTCGGCGGTGACGCGCCAGCCGGTCACCATGCCGCGCGAAAACCGCACGCGCACCAAGCTGACACTGGATGACCTGTCGCCAGCCACCCTGGACGCGCTGCGGCCCTATTTCGCCAAGGAATATGAGACCTTGGCAGGCTTTTACGACAATCCTCTGGCCTGAGGGGCTTGCGCGGGGCAGGGCCTGCCCATACTCTGACAGGTAACACGATACTTCGGAGGGCGTGACGATGGCGCCCAAGCGCTCCAAAGGTGCGGGCGCGTTCCCGAAACCGGTCGAAAGCCCTGCACCGGCCAAGCCCGATCCAGCGGACCTCTATGCGGCGCTGGACCTGGGAACCAACAGCTGCCGCATGCTGATTGCCCAGCCCAAGGGCAGCCAGTTCCATGTGGTCGACAGCTTTTCGAAATCCGTCCAGCTGGGGTCGGGGCTCGAAAGCTCGGGCCGGCTCTCGCGTGCCTCGATCGGGCGCACGGTGCAGGCGATGCGAATCTGCCAGCAAAAGCTGAAACGCCATAACGTGCGCCGGATGCGCCTTGTTGCGACCGAAGCGTGCCGCCGCGCGCGGAACGGCCGCGATTTTCTGCGCTATGTCAAACGCGAGACGGGGCTGGACCTGCAGATCATCGAACCCGAGGAAGAGGCGCGCCTTGCGGTTATTTCCTGCGCGCCGCTGGTCAGCACCAAGACCGAACAGCTTCTGGTGGTGGATATCGGCGGCGGCTCGACCGAGCTGGTCTGGATCGATTTGTCCGGCGTGCCCGCGCGCGAGCGTCCTCGCTCGATCATGCGCCTGCATGCGGGCTTTCATACCGCCGGCAGCCCCTTTCCTGCGGCCAAGGTGGTGGATTGGATCAGCGTGCCGTTGGGTGTTGCAACCTTGCGCGATCAGTTCTCGGACGTGTCCGACGATGCCGCGCGCTATGCTCTGATGAGCTGGTATTTCGAAGAGAACCTCGCCGATTTTGCGCCCTACAAGGATGAACAGGCGCGTGACGGGTTCCAGATCGTGGGCACTTCGGGAACGGTGACGACGGTGGCGGCTTCTCACCTCGGGCTCAAGCGGTACGACCGGACCAAGGTGGACGGGCTGCGCATGACCTCGGACCAGATCGAAAAGGTGATCCGGGACTATCTCGAGCTGGGACCTGCGGGGCGCCGCCGCGATCCCCGGATCGGGCAGGACCGGCAGGCGCTGATCATGTCGGGGGCCGCGATCCTTCAGGCCTTGCTGCGCTGCTGGCCGACCGACCGGCTGTCTGTGGCGGACCGCGGCCTGCGTGAAGGTCTGCTTTATGCCCAGATGTGCGCCGATGGCGTGCTCGAGGACGGCCCCTTTTAGGGACGATGGGTGCAAGCACCCATCCTACACATCTGCCGTAGGATGGGTGGTTCCACCCATCTCCGTTTCCGCCTAGAACAGAGCCATGGCAAAGAACACATCCGGGCGCGGGCAGCGCGATCTCAAGGTCAAGGTCAAGACCGCCCGCGGGCGCAAGCTCAGCTCGACCCGCTGGCTGCAACGCCAGCTGAACGATCCTTATGTCAAACGCGCCCAGGCCGAAGGCTTTCGCGGCCGTGCGGCCTTCAAGATCATGGAGCTGGACGACAAGTACCGCTTTCTGGTGCCCGGCGCTCGGGTTGTGGACCTGGGCTGCGCTCCGGGCGGCTGGATCCAGGTCGCGGTGCCGCGCATCAATGCGCTGGGGCAAAAGCCGGGCAAGGCGCAGGGCCGCATCATCGGCGTCGACCTGCAAGAGGTCGAGCCGATCCCCGGCTCGGAAATCCACGTGCTCGACTTCCTCGACGAGGGCGCCGACGACAAGGTCAAGGAGTGGCTGGGCGGCGAGGCGGACGTGGTCATGTCGGACATGGCCGCCGCCTCATCGGGGCACAAGCAGACCGACCATTTGCGCATCATCACCCTGTGCGA
>JAHDCH010000309.1 GCA_020629995.1 Pseudaestuariivita sp.
TCGAGGCTGTGGGCAGCCGAATCACGCATGTGGCCAATGGCGTGTGCCAGACCGAAGGCAAGGATCTGGGCCCAAGGCTTGCCGATCTGTTCGACCAGTTGAGCGACGTGCTGCACCGGTTTGCGCCGGACGAAGCGGCGGTCGAGCAGACGTTTGTGAACAAGGACGGGGCGGGCACTCTCAAGCTGGGGCAGGCACGGGGGATTGCGATGCTGGTTCCGGCACGGGCGGGGCTGAGGGTGGGCGAATACGCGCCCAACGCGGTCAAGAAGACGGTTGTGGGCGTGGGCCATGCGGACAAGCGTCAGATCGAGCATATGGTAAAGCTGCAATTGCCAGGCGCGCTGATCGCGGGGGCGGATGCGGCAGATGCGCTGGCGATTGCGATCTGTCATGCGCATCACGCGGGCAGCACGCTGGGCCGCTTGAAGGTGCGCGCATGATCGGGCGCATCGCGGGGCGCGTGATGTACAAGGCCGAAGATCACGCGCTGATCGATGTGCGCGGCGTCGGTTATCTGGTGTATTGCAGCAGCGCGACGCTCGCGGCCTTGCCCGCAGAGGGAGAGGCGGCAGCGCTGTATACCGATATGCTGGTGCGGGAGGACAATCTGCAATTGTTTGGCTTTCCGACACTGGTCGAAAAGGAATGGCACAGGTTGCTTACCAGCGTGCAGGGGATTGGGGCAAAGGCGAGCCTGGCGATACTGGGCACGCTGGGTGCAGAGGGCGTGAGCCGGGCGATTGCGCTTGGGGATCAGGCAGCGATCAAGGCCGCCAAGGGCATAGGCCCCAAGACAGCGCAGCGCGTGGTGGTCGAGCTGAAAGACAAGGCCCCGGCGGTGATGGCCATGGCCGGGCGGGGGGACGGCACGGTCCCGGCTCTGGCCGAGGTGCTGGAGGAGAGTGCGGAGCCTGCCTCAACCGGCGTGGCCGCCCCCCCGCCCAGCGGCACCCCGGGCGCCCGGGCCCCGGCGGCGGCACAGGCGGATGCGTTGTCCGCGCTGCAGAACCTGGGCTATGCGCCGGCTGACGCGGCTGGAGCGGTGGCCGAAGCGGCGGAGGGCGCCGAGGGCACGGAAGAGATCATCCGCGCGGCGCTGAAGCTGCTGGCACCGAAAGGCTAGGGCATGAGCGAACCTGACCCGACGTTGCGCCCGGACCGCCAGCCCGAGGACACGGACCGCGCATTGCGACCGCAGGCGCTGGATGATTTTGTGGGGCAGGCGGAGGCGAGGGCGAACCTGAAGGTGTTCATCCAGTCCGCGAGGTCGCGCGGAGAGGCGATGGACCACACGTTGTTTTACGGCCCGCCGGGACTTGGCAAGACGACGCTGGCGCAGATCATGAGCCGCGAGCTGGGGGTGAATTTCCGGATGACCTCGGGGCCGGTGCTGGCCAAGGCGGGGGATCTGGCGGCGATCCTGACCAATCTCGAGGCGAGGGATGTGCTGTTTATCGACGAGATCCACCGCCTCAGCCCGGTGGTTGAGGAGGTGCTGTATCCGGCGATGGAGGATCACGAGCTGGATCTGGTGATCGGCGAAGGGCCGGCGGCGAGGACGGTGAGGATCGAGTTGCAGCCGTTCACGCTGGTGGGGGCGACGACAAGGCTGGGGCTGCTCACGACGCCGCTGAGGGACCGGTTCGGGATTCCGACGAGGTTGCAGTTTTATACGGTGCCCGAGCTGGAGAGCATCGTGACGAGGAACGCGGCGTTGATGGGTGTGCCCGCAGATGAAGGCGGAGCAAGAGAGATCGCAAGGCGTGCCAGGGGCACGCCGAGGATCGCGGGGCGGCTTTTGCGAAGGGTTGTGGATTTCGCGGTTGTCGAGGGCGACGGCAGGGTGACGAGGGATCTGGCCGACCACGCGCTGACCAGGCTTGGGGTGGACGATCTGGGTCTGGACGGGGCGGACCGCAGATACCTGAGGCTGATCGCCGAGAATTACGCGGGCGGGCCGGTCGGGATCGAGACGATCAGCGCGGCGCTGAGCGAAAGCCGCGACGCGCTTGAGGATGTGATCGAGCCCTATCTTCTGCAGCAGGGTTTGATCGCAAGAACGCCCAGAGGGCGGATGCTGGCGCAGAAGGGGTGGAGCCATTTGGGCCTGAAAGCGCCCAAGCCGCAGAGCGATCTGTTTGGTGGCTGAGGGCGGGAGCCGCCCCTCTCGGCATGCCAGCAAGCCTGTCGGCAGCCGGCGGCCATATTTGGAAAGAGAAGAAGAGATGGATGCGACCGAAATCGAAGACCTGTTCGAGAGGTCGACCGGAGAGTACGTGTTCGCCCGGTGGGGGCGGCCGCTGGCGCCGATCGTCTTTGGGGTGGCGGACGAGACGTTAGGCGTGGTCAAGGGAGCGATCGAGGCGGTTGGCGCTCTGGCGGGGCTGGAGCTGGCGGAGACGGACCCGGAGCTGGGCGCCAATTTCATGTGGTTCTTTTTCAGGGAGTGGAGCGAGCTGGAGGATGTGCCGGATCTGGACCGCCTGGTGCCTGATCTGGGGCCGCTGGTGAGCAGGCTGGAAGAGGCGGGGGCCAACCAGTACCGGATTTTCCGTTTTGACGAGGCGGGCGCGATCCGGGCCTGTTTCGTGTTCCTGAAGATGGATGCCGAGCTGAGCGCGATCCCGGCGCAGACGCTGGCGCTGGGGCAGGTGGTGCAATCGGTGCTGCTGTGGTCGGACAGGGCGTTTTCAGGGCAATCTCCGCTGGCCGTGGCAAACGACACGGTGATCCTCAGGCCCGAGATCGCGGGCGTGATCCGGGCGGCCTATGACCCGGTTCTGCCCGGAGCAGCACAGGACAAGAGCCACGCGATGCGGCTGGCGGCAAGGGTGGGCGCGGCGCAATGAGCGAAGTTCACAGGTTTCGCTGCCGGGTGTATTACGAAGACACCGATCTTGCGGGGATCGTGTACTATGCCAATTACCTCAAGTTCATCGAGCGGGCCCGCAGCGAGTGGGTGAGGCAGCTGGGGATTGATCAGGTGGCGCTGAAACGGGAGGGCATCGTCTTTGCCGTGCGCAGGGTCGAAGCGGATTACCTGAGCCCGGCGCGCTTTGATGACGAGCTGGACGTGCGCACGCGCGTGGTCCGGGCAACGCCGGCAAGGCTGGAGCTGGGGCAGGACGTCGCGCGAGGGGAGCAGGTGCTGTTCGAGGCCAGAGTGACGCTGGTGGCGCTGACCGAAGGAGGCAAGCCGGCGCGTCTGCCGGAGGCGCTGAGGCTTGCGCTGGGCTGAGCCTGCGGCTTCCCGCCGAGGCGGGCGCGCTATTGTTGGCAATTTGGCGCAAGATCGGCTAGTTTGGCGCTAAACCCCATGGGCAGAAGTGGGAAACGGCAGGTTTAT
>JAHDCH010000012.1 GCA_020629995.1 Pseudaestuariivita sp.
CGAGGCCGCGCGCCCGATCTGGGACGCCCCGGTTCACTGGTCGCGGTGACGCGCCGCCAAAATCGTCGCCACATCATCGGCAAAGGGTCGCATTTTAACGGGGTGCGACCCTGCGCGCGCTTGAAAATCCGCCGATCTGTGCCAATATCCTGAGCGAACCGGTCGGATGTTCCGCCCGTGTCTTTTTGGACAAGCTATGGAGGCACTTGATGTCTGAATACTCGACGATACGGACGACCGCGGCAGGCGCCCGCGCCGCCGAGATTGATGCGGGCCTGCGCGCGCACATGAACAAGGTTTACGGCACGATGTCCGTGGGCATGGTGATCACCGCGCTGGCCGCGTGGGCGATTGCGGGCCTGGCGGTGACGTCGGACCCCACCGGCGCGACCGTCGCACTGCGCGAAGGCCAGTACCTGACCGGTCTGGGCACGCTGATCTACACCACGCCCCTGCGCTGGGTGATCATGTTCGCACCGCTCGCCTTCCTGTTCTTTGGCTGGGGCGCCCTGATGCGCCGCGGGTCGGCGGCAACCGTGCAGCTGGGCTTTTTCGCCTTTGCGGCGGTGATGGGCCTGTCGATGAGCTCGATCTTCCTGGTCTACACGTCGTTCTCGATCGTGCAGACGTTCCTGGTGACGGCGATCGCCTTTGCCGGTCTGAGCCTCTATGGCTATACGACCAAGCGCGACCTGTCCGGCATGGGCACGTTCCTGATGATGGGCGTGATCGGCCTGCTGGTGGCGATGGTGATCAACATCTTCCTGCAATTGCCGGCGATGATGTTCGCGATCTCGGGCATCGGTGTGCTGCTGTTCGCGGCGCTGACCGCCTTTTACACGCAGGACATCAAGAACACCTACGTGGCGCACGCGCATCACGGCGATCAGGAATGGCTGGACAAGGGTGCCTATGACGGTGCGCTGTCGCTCTATATCTCGTTCCTGAACATGTTCCAGTTCCTGCTGATGTTCATGGGCCAACAAGAATAACGCGTTTTCCAAACGCGGTGACGAGGCCAGCCTTTCGGGGCTGGCCTTTTTCGTTGCGGCCAGGGCCGGTGCCTGTGGCGCGGCGGCGGGAGCCTCCGGCGGGGATATTTAAGGCCAGAAGAAGCCGGGGGACACCAAAGGCAGTGGCCTGCGGGCAGACGCGTCAGAGGCGCAGGGTCATTTCCACCGCGGGGAAGGTGATGCCGTCGTCGAGAGGGACATCGATCACGCCGATGCGGCTGAAGCCGAGAGAGGCGTAGAAGGGTTCGCCCGTAAAGGTCGACCAGCAGATCATGCGTGTGATGCCCTTGGCACGCGCGGCAGACAGGCAATGGGTGATCAGCCGGGTGCCGATGCCCCGGCGCAAGGCGCGGTCATCGGTCACAACATGGCGGACATGGCCAACCAGAGGATCGTGGCGGTCCCGGGTCCAGCCGCCGGCGCCGAGAATGTCATCGCCCGCGGTTGCAACGTAGTAGGTGCTGCAGGTCAAAAGGTGCATCTTGGCACGGGAAATCCGGGGGAGGACGAGGACACGGATGGAGGGCGCGTAATCGTCCTTGAGCAGTTTTGGATAGACGCGGGAAAGCAGCGCATCCACGGCGTCATAATCTGCCTCGGTCGACGGGCGGATCCGGATGTCAGGCATAACGTCACCTCAGCTCTGAAACGCAAAAAGCCGCGCCCGGGTGGCGCGGCTTTCACAAGCAGTCAGGCATGGCCTGTTACTTGATCTTGCCTTCTTTGTACTCGACGTGCTTGCGCGCGACGGGGTCGTATTTGCGGCACGAGAATTTCTCGGTCATCGTGCGGGCGTTTTTCTTGGTCACGTAGAAGTGGCCGGTGCCTGCGGTCGAGTTCAGGCGGATCTTGATGGTCGTCGGTTTTGCCATTGTTCTGTCTCCTCGCGCCGCGCGGATGGCGCGCGGGTGAAATCTGTAGGCTTGCGTTCTACGCATAGCCGTGCGGCTGTCAACCGGATTCGCCGGGGCAATCTGCGCGGAGGGCCTGTAAGCCGGATTCTGTTCACACGCGGTGGCCCGCGCGATCGGTGACCATTCCTCTGCCCTGCCTGTTGCCAGGCAAGGTCAAGCTGCCAACCCGAACCTGCTGGGGCCAGGGCGGCCCCCTGCCCGTTGCCGGGCAGACGCGGTTCCTATTCGGCATTGCTCCCGGTGGGGCTTGCCATGCGGCCGGCGTTGCCGCCAGCCCGGTGGGCCATTACCCCACCGTTTCACCATTGCCGTGGCGGACCACGGCTGTCTTGTTCTCTGTGGCGCTGTCCGTCGGGTTGCCCCGCCCGGGTGTTACCCGGCACCGTTGCCCTGTGGAGTCCGGACTTTCCTCGAAACCGCTGGGGTTCCGCGGCCACCCGGCCCTCCGCGCCCGCCTGCGTTACGAGGTCAGCGAAAGCGCGTCAACGGGGTAGCGGCCCGCAAGCGCGGTGATCAGCCCCATATCGGTGCCATCCAGAGGGCCGGAGCCGGTGGGCCGGTGACGCAGGCGGAAGGCCTGGAGCCGCGTGGGCGCATCCACCGGGGCCGTGTATCCGGCCCGGCGCAAGAGCGTATCGGCCAGGGTCTCATCGGGCTGGACCCAGCCCGCCTCGACCGAGACGGCAAGCCCCTGACGCGCGAGGCGCAGCCAGTCGAACCGGGGGCCCGGGTCGATCTTGCGCCCCGGGGCAAGGCAGGAATGCGCGATCACACGCTCCGAGGGAATGGCCCAGTCGCGCAAGATGCGCGTCAGCAGAGCCTCGAGCGCGGCCATCTGAGGTTCGGGAAAGGGATGCGCGCCGGTATTGGCAAGCTCGATCCCGATGGACCGGGAATTGACGTCCGACACCGCGCCCCAGGCCCCGGCCCCGGCGTGCCAGGCGCGCATCGCCTCATCGACCATGTGCCAATGCGTGCCGTCTTCGGCGATCAGGTGATGGGCCGACACCTCGGCCTCGGGCGCGCACAGCCAGTCACGCGCACGGGCGGCATCGTCCATCGCCGTGTAGTGGATCACCACGATATCCGGCAGCGCCCCATCACGGCGCGGGCCGTAATTGGGTGACGGGTGCCAGATGGGCGCAGCGCTCACTCGGTCGAGATGGCGCCGGCGGGCACGACCGAGGGCGCGGCGGCGGGTTGCGCAGCGGCGCCGCGGATCGCGCGGAACGGTGCAGGGTCCCAGCCGCAGGCATAGCCGTCGCCATCGGGGTCAAGGTTCTGGCGGTCCTTTTGCGGGCCGCCCCGCGCCAGGAAATCAAGCTGGGCCTCATCCGAAGACGCGTAGGCGGCGCAATTGCGCTGAAACTTGGCCTGGCTGCGCAGGCCGGTGCGGCGATAAATCTGCTGGCCACGCGGATGCGAGGTGCGCAGGGCGTATTCCACCACGTTCGGCCCCGAAGCCCCGCTGCGCGAAGGCAGCTCGGTCGGGGCGATCACACGGTATTGCTCGGCGTTGGCGCGCACCCGGGCGGCGTCATCCTCGATCGAGCGGCGGCCCGAGACGGCACCAAAGTCGTTTTCATTCGAGATGCCGGCAGAGCCCGGCGCGGGGTTCGACGGGTTCGCCTCGAGCGGGGCCACGCCGGAATTGGCGGCCCGGGCGCGCGCCGCGGCGGCGGCCTCGGCACTGTCGAGCGTTGTCGTTGTCACGCCCGGAGCGGCGGGCACACCGCCGCCCTGAAGCTGCGCATCGCGCGCGCGGCGCTCGGCATCGATCCGGTCAAAGCCAACGCCCGCGCCGCTGTCCGGGATGGCCGGCTGGCATGCTGCAAGCGCGGCCAAAGCCAAGCCACAAAAGTACAAACGTGTCACTGGATCACTCCTGCCCGACCCTTTTGCGGGGCTTTTACCACCATTTTGCGGGTTTCGCCACAAATCCGGCTGCCTGCTCGAGCGCATAGGCGGTGTTCAGCAGATCGCCTTCTTCCCACGGGCGGCCGATCAGCTGAAGCCCAAGGGGCAGGCCCTGGGCATCGAGGCCCGCAGGCACCGAAATCCCCGGCAGCCCGGCAAGGTTCACGGTCACGGTAAAGACGTCGTTGAGGTACATCTGCACCGGGTCGTCGAACTTCTTGCCCAGCTCGAACGCGGCCGAGGGCGTGGCGGGGGTCAGGATCGCATCCACCCCTTGCGCGAACACGTCCTCAAAATCCTTCTTGATCAGCGTCCGAACGCGGCGCGCGCGGTTGTAATAGGCATCATAAAAGCCCGCCGACAGCACATAGGTGCCGACCATCACGCGGCGCTGCACCTCGGCGCCAAAGCCTTCGGCGCGGGTCTTTTCGTACATCTCGGTGATGCCGTCCCCCTGCCCGATCCGGGCGCGGCGGCCATAGCGCACCCCGTCATAACGGGCGAGGTTCGACGACGCCTCGGCAGGCGCGATCACATAATACGCAGGCAGCGCGTATTTGGTGTGGGGCAGCGAGATGTCGACGATCTTGGCGCCCGCATCCTTGAGCATCGCGGTGCCGTCGGCCCAGAGCTTTTCAATCTCGGCCGGCATGCCGTCCATCCGGTATTCGGAGGGGATGCCGATTGTCTTGCCCTTGATGTCACCGGTCAGCGCCGCTTCGAAATCGGGAACGGGCAGCTCGGACGAGGTGCTGTCCTTGGGATCGTGGCTGCACATGGCCTGCAGCATGATGGCCGCATCGCGCACATCCTTGGTCATCGGGCCGGCCTGATCCAGCGAAGACGCAAACGCGACGATCCCCCAGCGCGAGCAGCGCCCATAGGTCGGCTTGATCCCGGTGATCCCGGTAAACGCCGCAGGCTGGCGGATTGATCCGCCGGTGTCGGTGCCCGTTGCCGCAAGGCAGAGGTCAGCGGCCACAGCCGCCGCAGAGCCGCCCGAAGACCCGCCCGGCGTCAGGGGCGCGTCCACCTTCCACGGGTTGACCGCATTGCCATAGACGCTGGTTTCGTTCGACGAGCCCATGGCGAATTCGTCCATGTTCAGCTTGCCCAGCATCACCGCGCCCGCGTCGGCCAGGTTCTGGCTGACGGTGGATTCGTATTCGGGCGTGAACCCTTCGAGGATGCGCGAGGCGGCCTGGCTGGGTGCGCCTTTGGTGCAGAACAGATCCTTGATCCCCACCGGGATGCCGCACATGGCGGGCGCGTCGCCTGCCTTGATCCGCGCGTCAGCGGCCTTGGCACGCTCGCGCGCGATATCGGGCGTCTTGTGCACAAATGCGCCCAGCGCATCGGCCCCGTCGATGGCCGTCAGGCAGGCCTCGGTCAGCTCAAGGCTGGTGGTCTCGCCGGCGCGCAGCGCGTCGCGGGCGGCGGCGATGGTCAGCTTGTTCAGATCGGTCATTATTCCACCACCTTGGGCACGGCAAAGAACCCCTCGCGCGCATCGGGCGCGTTGGACAGGACCTTCTCTTGCTGGTCGCCGTCGGTGACGCCATCGGTGCGGCGTTTCAGGCGCATGGGCGTGACCGACACCATCGGCTCGACCCCGTCCACATCCACCTCGTTCAGCTGTTCGATAAAGCCGAGGATGGCGCTGAATTCCTGCGCCAGGGCGGGAAGCGCGTCGTCTTCCACCTGAATACGCGCCAGCTTGGCCACGCGCGCCGCGGTTTGAGTGTCGATGGACATGAGACCTCCGGGTGTGATCGCTTCGCCGTTTAGCGCGGGGCCGCGCGCCCCGCAAGCATGTGGCGTCGGTAGACCTCGATCATCCACGGCAGCATCAGCGCATTCAGGCTGTGCCAGAAGATATGCGTGCCGATGGGCCAGACCTCGCACAGGATGAGGTCGAGCGAGCGCAGCGTGATCGACACGCACAGCAAACCCGCGCCGATGAGCATTCCGCGTGCCGTCACGCGGCTCTGGCGCGCGACAAAGGGCGCAAAGGCCACCAGCAGGATCGGCACGGTCCAGTAGAAGTTCGAGATGGCGAGGAACGGCACCATGTTGAGCAGCGGCACCATGACGGCGGCATAGGGCACGAAGGCCAACGTCATCAGCCCCGCGACCCACCAGCGCAGGTCCAGAACATCGGCGCAGACGGCGTAGAGGTACAGCAGGATGAACAGGCCAATGGGCGTCACATCCGCCGCCGACGCCCAGCCGGTGGCATGGGTGTGGAACAGGAAGGAGCCGACGGCGATCGCCAGCAGCAACAGCCCCAGACCCATCGCAATCGGCAAACCGTCACGCCGGCAGCGCCACAGCATGTAGAGCGCCCCGATCAGGTAGAACCCGTTGGTCAGTGCATTCAGCGGCTCGGACCAATAGGTGAAATCGGTCCGCTCGCAGTAGATGTCGACCTGATCGTGCCAGTTCATTGCGCCGCCCCCGTAGGATGGGTGCTTGCACCCATCTGCCGTTCAGAAGTCATAGCCGCCCGAATAGGTGCCATGCGGCAGGCCCGGCACGTCCAGGTCCGCCACAAAGACAGACCCCGACTGAGGCGCGGCCATAAGGCCCGCAGCTTCCAGCCCCTGCCGCGCGGTGGTGATGAACATCCGGCGGAGGTCCGGCCCGCCAAAGGCCACGCAGGTCACATGCGGCACCGGAACCTCGACCCGCGCCACAACCGCGCCGTCCGGTCCACGCGCCTCGACACAGGAGCCGCCCCAGATCGCGGTCCACAGGCGCCCCGCGCTGTCCACCGCCGATCCATCCGGCCCGCCGCTGGTCACGCTGGCAAACACCTCGCCCGTCCCCGTCAACCCGGTGGCGGTGTCATAGGCATAGCACCAGATCTCGCCGGTGGGCGTGTCGGTGAAATACATCACGTCGCCCTCGGGCGAAAAGGCGCAGGAATTGGCGATCTGCGCAGGGATGGCCACCTCGGCCACGTCCGGCCCCACGCGCCAAGTCGGGCAGATCGCAGCGCCGCCCGCATCCAGCCCGCCGACCACCATCCGCCCTTGCCGGTCCAGCGTGCCGTCATTCATGCGTGTGCCGGGGTGGCCCGGCATATAGGGGCGCAGCATCTGCCGCGCGCCCGTGGCCGGATCAAAGCGGCACAGGCCGTCCTTGAACGCGCCCAGAGCCATGCCGGCCGCATCAAATGCAAAGGCGCACAGCCCCATGTCGAGCGGCACCCGCCGCACGGCAGCGCCGTTTGCATCACAGGACCACAGCGCCGCGCCTTCGATGTCTGTCCAGTAAGCACGCTGATCCGCCTGCCGCCACTGCACGCCCTCGCCCAGTTCGCAGCGGCAATCCACCAACAGGTCTGCCTTCATAGCTCTACCTCGATCTCTCCGCCGGGTTTGGCCGCGCGGCTTTGGCACAAAATGATCCCGGTCTCGCGCTGCGCCTTGGACAGAACGAAATCGCGATGCTCCACCTCGCCCGACAGCAGATGCGCGCGGCAGACGCCGCAGATCCCGTCGCTGCATTTGACGTCCACGTGCACGCCGTTCTGGGCCAGCACATCGGTCGCCGTCATGTCCGCGGGCACGTCAAACCGCCGCCCATCCTTCAGCTTGAGCGTGAACGGGTGGTTCTCATACTCGGGCAGCTCGGGCACGCTGAAGTATTCCAGATGCCGCCCCTCTTCGGGCACGCCCGCCGCCTCGGCCGCGTCCATCACCGCGGCCATATAGGCATCGGGCCCGCAGGTATAGACATGCGCGCCCTCGGGCAGTGCCCGCATCAGCGCGGGCAGATCGGCACGCGTGCCTTCGTCCGAGACGTGCAGCGTCACGCGGTCCGCCCAAGGGACGGCGCCGAGCATCGCCGCGAACCCTGCCCGGGCGCGGGTCGGCACCGAATAATGCAGCGCAAAGTCCCGCCCCAGCGCATGCAGCCTGTGGGCAAAGGCCACCATCGGCGTGATCCCGATCCCGCCGCCCATGAGCCGCGAAAAGGGTGCATCCTCGGTCAGATTGAAATGGTTGATCGGCTTTGAGATGAAGATCCGTCGCCCCTCGGCAAATATCCGGTGCATCAGGGCCGAGCCGCCCTTGCCCGCATCCTCGCGCAGCACCGCGATCTGATAGGACGACCGGTCCGCCGGATCGCCGCACATGGAATACTGGCGCAGGAATTCAGGTGCGACCACGATGTCGAGATGCCCACCCGCCGTCCATTCCGGCAAGTCGCGCCCTTCGGGGTCGCGCAGCACATAGCGCGTGATATCCTCGGTCAGCCTGTCGACCTCGGCCACCACCACCTGCAGCACCGGCGCATCACCCGGCACCGCGACCCGGTGCACGGCGCTGTCATCCCCCTGCGCCAGTTTCAGCTTGTACTCTTCGGCGGTGATCATGGCCTGATAGGCTTCGATCCCCGCCTCGCGGTCCATCGGGAAAGGATAGGGCCAGGGCGGCGGTGCCAGCGGCGCGGGATAAACGGCCAGCGTCTGATCCTCGTATTTCAGATCAAGGTCCTTTTGCAGGTCGCGCCGGTTGAGAGGGTGTTTCGTCGGGCGATAGGCTCCGTCCTCCTCAAGCTCGATATCCCACCACCATTTCTTGATGTCATTCAACCCGCCCCGCCCGGCGGCATCATCCAGACGCGCCAGCAGGGGCGCGGCCTTTGGCACGTTCATCGCCGCCCAGCGAAACGGCTTTTCTGCGAAAAGCCCTTCAAGGTTCCACGGGCAGGTCTTCATGCAGCGCCCGCACATCGCGCCGCCCGGCGTGGTGATCCGGTAGGTCGCGCATTTCTGGCTGTCGGATTTCCAGATCTCGTAGCCGTTGAACATCAGCTTCGGCCCGGCGGTGATCGCACCGCTGGGGCATTCGCGTGCGCATTTGTTGCAGGCCTCGCAAAACGCCTGCAGGCCAAAATCAATCGGCGCGTCATGCGCCATCGGCAGATCGGTCGTCACCACGCCCGATTTCAGCCGCGGCCCCAGGAACGGATTGAGGATCACTTCGCCGATCCGGCTGACCTCGCCCAGCCCGCTCAGCAGCAAAAGCGGCGGCTGCAGCACCTCGCCGTCCATCACCGTATGCGCCTTGGCCTTGTAGCCGAGGTTCCTCAGATGCCCGGCGATCACGCCGCCCAGAAGGGAAAAGCGCAAATACGCCCGCATCGATTGCGCCACGCTGATCCAGTCGTCGCCGGATGCGCCCTCCATCGTCTCGTACCCCTGATCGACGATCATGCTGATCGCCTGATCGTGGGGCGGGTCGATGGGATCGCCGCGCGCGTCATGGCTGTACCAGGTCCAGTCGGGGCAGCGGCTGATCCCGGCCGCATCGACGCCTAGGAAATAGGTCGCCGCCTTCACGGCCTCGGCTGCCTTTTGCGGGCTGAGCGGGACGCGGTCCGGCGCAGGCTCTCCGTCCTGCAGCAGCACAAACGCACCCAGCGCCCGCCGCTGTGCAAAGGACGGCGCCGACTTGCGGGCATAATGCCCCCCCTTGGCCCCGTCCTGCACCGTCTTGCCCATGTCGCCAAACTGGGCGCGGGCAAACATGTCGGCCCGTTTGGGCACCCGCGCCACGCGTGGCTCGTCGATATAGGTGGTGGGATCCGCGACCCGCTTCAGGGTCTCGAACGGGTGCGGCCCCTGCGCATAGTCCCGGCTGCGATAGGGATCGCGGTTCAGCGCCGATTTGGCATGCCCCATGCCCAGCCACCACCCGGGCCTTTGCAGCCTTTGCCCGGCCATCGGCGCCAGAGGCGCATCGTGGGCCAGCTCCATATCCGTCGTCACGCAGGCCAGCCCGAAACGCCGCCCAAGCCAGGGCGCTTGCCCGCCTGCCGTCAACCCGGACGCCTCTGCGGCGATGTTCAGGTCTATGTCCGAGGCCGCCCCGCTGTGCGCGCGTGCGTCCCACCCCAGCAAGCGAATGTATTGCGCGATCACCACCCCCGTTTCCGCCGCGCGCAGGCAGGCCCTTTGCGCCTCGGCGCCCGCGATCCAGTCATATCCCGGCTCGCCCGGGTCAGGCGCGCGGGTATAGTCCACCAGGAATGTCAGAACCGTGCCATGCGCACCCATCGGCTCGGGCGGCGCGCTCATTGCCTCTTTCAGCTCGGCCATGATCATGTCGATCCCCGAGGCCAGCGTCTTGGTCTGCCGCGTGCGCAGCGCTTCGGCCAGCCGCGCCACGTCAGGGTTGACCCACGGCTCGGGCAGACGCGCCTGCGTCGGCAACGGCCCGATCCCCACCATCGCGGCGTCGTTGAAATACCCAAAGGCTTTCAGGTGCTGCGCTCTTTCCCGGGGGTCATCGGGGATCTCTGCCTTGGCTGCATTGACCGGGCCGGTGCGGATCGCATCCAGCATCGCCTGAAATTCGCCCATTGCGCCGACGATGCTCTCTCGCCGTTTCGGTACAAAGCTCACCGGCCGCGCTGCCTCGACGCCGCCAAGCAACAGTTTTTGTGCCCGCTTCAGCCGTTCAAGCGGATAGGGGCCCATGTGCACCGGGCGCCTTGCGTCGGAAAATATCTTCATCCCCGCAAACCATCATGCTGCGCGCCCCGTTGCAATCACCAATCCCCCGGCCCATCGTCCCGGCAAACAAGGAGACATGACCCATGGACCACGACCTCTTCGACACCGACCTTTTCGAAACCGGCCTCGCCCAGCGCAAAGCCACACTCGGCGCAGAATATGTCGAAAAGAACCTCGCCGCCGCGGACGACTTCACCCGCCCCTTTCAGCAGGCCATGACCGCCTGGTGCTGGGGTTTTGGCTGGGGCGACGATGCGATCGATCCCAAGACCCGCTCGATGATGAACCTCAGCATGATCGGCGCCCTGGGCCGGATGCACGAATGGGAAACCCATTGCCGCGGCGCCCTCACCAACGGCGTCACCAAGGACGAGCTGCGCGCCATCATCCATGTCATCGGCATCTACTGCGGCGTGCCCATGGCCCTCGAATGCTTCCGCGTCGCCCGCAAGGTGCTCGAAGAAGACGGCCAGCTCTGACCTCTTCTTCTCTTTGTCAAATATGGCCCCCGGAGGGCCGCTCTGCCACGCGCGCCCTCCGTTTCAGCCCTTTGCAACACCCGCCACCCCGTGCCAGAAACCTGTGCGCGTCAGCGCTCCTTTTGATACAGCTTCGCCATCACCAGCGGCGTCAGGAACATGGGGATCTGGTAACAGCCAAGAAAGGCCAGCGCGGGGCCGATCACCTCGGGCGGCAGGGCGGCGAGGAACAGCGACATGTTCCGGTTGCCGCAGGCCACCCCCACATCCACCGACCCCGACAGCCTCAGGCCAAGCCATTGCAGGCCAAAGTTCGCGGCACAGGCCGCGCCCAGCCACACCAGCAGGCGCGCAGGGCTTTCGGCCCATGTCTGCGCCACCGCAGGCATCAGCGCGATCACGAACACCGCCAGCAGCACCGCGCCCAGCGCATCGACGCGTTGCGTCTGCAGCGAGCTCAGGTCCCCCGCCAGCCGCCGCGCCACGAGACCCCCGCAGATCGCGCCTCCGATCAGCAGCGCCAGCATGGCCGCTGCCAGCAGAACATCGCCAAACCGGCCGCCGCCGAACAGCAGCCACAGCACAGGCACCACCGTCACCGGCAAGGCCGCGCTTCCAAGAACCAAAAGGCGCATGGCGCGGTCGCCGGCCGTGCCCATCATCTGGCACAGGGCAGGCGCCGACATGATCGGCGGCGCGGCCAGCATCAAGGCCAGAGCCAGAACCAGCGGCTGCGCGCGCGCCCCCAAAACGGCAGCCAGACCAACAACAGCCAGTGGCAGGCCCAGTTGCAGGACCAGAACCAGCCGCATCTCACCCAGTGCCGAAGCCCGAAACCCGGCCATCAGCGCAGGCCCGATACGAAACGCGGTCAGCCCCAGGATCACTGCCACCAGCACCCGCAGCCACGGCGTCAGCACCGCCGCCCAGGCCGGAAACGCGATGCCCAGGGCCAGCCCCGCCACCAACACCCAGCGGGCATGGGCGGCGAGAAAGGCACTGAGCATCTAGCGGGTCTGCCGTATGTTGTCGGGCAGGTAGGTGGCGATTTCCGGCACCCAGATCAGGATGAACACCATCAGCACCATGATCAGGAACATCGGGATCGCGGCCTTGGCGATATAGCCCATCTCGTGATCCGTCATGCCCTGAAGCACGAACAGGTTGAACCCGATGGGTGGCGTGATCTGCGCCATCTCGACAACGACGACCACAAAGATGCCGAACCAGATCAGGTCGATCCCCGCCTCGCGCACCATCGGCTCGACCACCGCCATGGTCAGCACCACCGCCGAGATCCCGTCAAGGAACATGCCGAGGATGATATAGAAGACCAGCAGCGCCATCAGCAGCTGGAACCGCGACAGCTCGAGCACCGCGATCCAGTCAGCCAGAGCGCGCGGGATGCCGGTGAAGCCCATAGCCTGTTTCAGGAACGCAGCCCCCGCCAGGATCAGCGCGATCATCGCCGAGGTGCGCATCGCCCCCATCAGCGAGGCCGAAAAGGTGTGGCGGTTGAGCGATCCCTGCCCCGCCGCCAGCGCCAGAGCGCCCAGCACCCCGATGGCCGAAGCCTCGGTCGCGGTGGCATACCCCAGATACATCGACCCGATCACCACGAGGATCAGCAGGAACACCGGGATCAGAAACCGCGAGTTCTTCAGCTTGTCCGCAAAGCTCATCCCCGTCTCGATGTCCGGGTTCCAGGTCTTGGAGGTCTTGGACACGATGCCGACATAGGCCATGAACATCGCCGCCAGGCAGATGCCCGGCAGGACGCCGGCAAAGAACAGCTTGGTGATGCTCTCGTTCACGGTCACGCCATAGACGATCAGAGCCAGCGAGGGCGGGATCATCAGGCCGAGCGTGGCCGCGCCGGCCAGCGTGCCGATCACCATGTTTTCGGGATAGTTGCGCTGGCGCAGCTCGGGGATCGACATCTTGCCCACGGTGGTCAGCGTCGCGGCCGACGAGCCGGACACAGCGGCAAAGACCGTGCAGCCGACGATGTTGGTGTGCACCAGCCCCCCGGGCAGTTTGGCGAGCCAGGGCGACAGGCCACGGAACATGTCTTCGCTGAGGCGGGTGCGGAACAGGATTTCGCCCATCCAGATGAACATCGGCAGGGCGGTGAGCGTCCAGGAGGACGAGGAAGACCAGATTTCGGACACCATGTTGGTGCCGGTCTGCAGGTTCTTGGTGGTCAGGAATTCCGAAGCGAACCACGCCGCGCTGACCAGCGACAAGCCCACCCACAGGCCAGATCCCAGCAACAGGAACAGGACGGCGACGAGGATCAGTGTGATGCCAACAATGCTCATGGCCGGTTACTCCGAATGGCTGGCGACGGTGTCGCGCACGATGCGGTGCTCGCCGCGGATCAGCAGGTGCACCAGGTTGTCAAGAAAGCACAGCGTCAGAAGCCCACCGCCGATCACCATGACCGATTGCGGCATCCACAGCATCGTCGCATCCTGCCCCTGGCTGATGTCTTTGAATTTCCACGAAAAGTAGACAAACTGATACGCGTGGTAGGTGAAATAGGCCGAGATGGCGGCGCCGAGGCCAAAGCACCACAGCTCCATCAGGTACTTCAGCTTGCCCGGCACCGCGTTCAGCAGGATCGACACGCGGATATGCGCGCCGCGGCCCAGCGCGTTGGCAAAGGCCAGGAAAGAGGCCGCCGCCATGGCATAAGAGGCATATTCGGGCGCACCCGGAAAAACCTCTCCGGTCCAGCGGGCCAGCATCTGCAGCACGATCAGCGACAGGATGGCGATCAGGCACAGCGCGGCGGCGAAGCCCGAAACAAGATACAGCGCGTCGAGCGCGCGGCGGATGGCGGTCATGGGATCCCCCGGTGGAGAGCAGGCAGTAGAGAGCAAGAAAAGGATGGGTGACGAGCACCCATCCTACACGTTGAAGCCGCGTTACTCGGCCTTGAAGGCGTCGACGATGGCCTGACCGGCTGCGCCCGCATTCTCGAGCCATTCGGCGGTCATCGTCTCGCCGATGACCTTGAGCTCGTTCACCAGCGTCTCGGACGCCGGGCCGACGGTCATGCCGCCTTCGGCGAGGCCTGTCATGGTAAAGTCGGTGTACTGCACCGACCGCCAGTAGCCGGCGTATTCGGCCAGTTCGGCGCAGCCCTGCATGACGGCCTTTTGCCCGTCATCAAGGCCGTTCCAGGCGTCCGAGTTCACCATGATGTAGTTGCGCGGCAGCCACGCATCGACCTCGTAGAAGTAGTTGAGCGATTCCCAGACCTTGCGGTCATAGCCGGTGGCGCCCGACGAAACCATGGAATCGGCCACACCGGTGGCGAAGGCCTGGCTGATCTCGGCCGCCTCAATGGTGACCGGCAGCATGCCTGTCAGCTCGGCCAGACGCGAGGTGGCGTTGTTGTAGCTGCGGAACTTGACGCCGGCCATGTCGGCGACCGAGTTCACTTCATCGCGGAAGTAGAGGCCTTGCGGCGGCCACGGCACAGAATAGAGAAGCGTCAGGTTCTGCTCGGCCAGAAGCTCGGTCAGCGGACCTTTGGCGGCGTCCCACAGCTTGGTGCTGTCTTCGAACGAGGTGGCGAGGAACGGCACCGAGTCAAAGCCGAACAGAGCGTTTTCGTTCTGGTGGCCGGAGAGCAGACGCTCACCGATGTTGACCTGACCGGTCTGGATCGCGCGTTTGATCTGCGCGCCGGGGAAGAGCGAGCCCGAGGGGTGCGTCACGATGTTGATCGCGCCGCCGGTGCCGGTGGTCACGCATTTGCCGAACTCGGCCGCGGTGACCGAGTGGAAGTTCGATCCCGAATAGGCCAGCGGCATGTCCCAGGTCTGGGCATGCCCATCGGCAAGCGCCGCGGTCGTGGTCAGCGCCGTGGCGCCAAAGAGTGCGATAAGTGTCTTCATTTGGAAGGTCTCCCTGGTTGAAAAGTCATGTCTGCCCCGGTTTCCCCAAGGTCAATTCGCGTAGCGTGCCGGAGCATGTGCGCTCAGGTCAACGTTTGGTGTTCTGCCCGAAATCATCTGGGCCAGCAGGCGGCCCGTGCGCGGCCCGCCCGTGAGGCCGATATGGTGGTGCCCAAACCCCGCATAGGCCCCCGCCAGCCCGGGCGCCGGCCCGATCACCGGGATCGAATCCGCAGGCGCGGGGCGGTGGCCCATCCATTCGGTCTGGTCTTTCCAGGTCAGCCCGGGAAAGGCGGTGGCGATATTGCGGCGCAACAGCTCCAAAGGCGCTTGGGACGCGGGCGCGCGGGTCCCGCCAAGCTCGACCACGCCGGCCAGCCGCAGACGTCCGTCCATGGGCGTGGCAACAAACTTGCCACTGGCGACCATCACGGGGACCGATGGCATGGACGACGGCTCCCACAGTTCGATGTGGTAGCCACGTTCGCTTTCCATCGGGACGGTGAACCCAAGCTGCCTGGCCAAAGGGCCGGACCAGATGCCCGTCGCCAGTATGACGGCATCGCAGGCAAGTGTTTCGCCACCCGCGCGGACGCCGGCGACCGCGCCATGTGCGCTGTCGATGCCCGTGACCTCGGCCTTGACGATCTGCGCGCCCTGCGCCTCGGCCTCGGCGGCCAGCGTTTTGACATAGGCGCCCGGGTCGCTGATGCGGCCGTGATCGCCCATCAGCACACCGCAGGCATGGCCGCGCGCCAGAAGAGGATCGCGCGCGGCCACGCCTGCCGCATCCAGCACCTCCCAGCGGATCCCGTGAGAGGCGCGGATGTCCCATGCAAAGGCATCCGCATCAAAGGCGGCGCGGTCGCGGTAGACATACATATAGTCGGAGGGCACGACGTAGCGCGCCGCTTTGGTCCCGCCCGACAGGGCCTGATGTTCCTCGAGGCTGCCGGTCACGATGGCGGCGATGGCATCAGCGATGCGGCGGGTGTCAGCCGCGTTGGCATGTGACAGATACCGCACCAGCCACGGCATGAGGCGCGGCAGGTAGCCCCAGCGCAGGAACAGCGGCTGATCGCGGTCCAGCAGCATCCCGGGCGCGCGGCGCATCAGCCCCGGCCCGGTCACCGGAACCATTGCACAGGACGCCAGCACCCCGCCGTTGCCAAAGGACGTGCCTTCGGCGGGACCGGCCCGGTCAATCAGCGTGACCCGGTGCCCATCGCGCTGAAGCCAGAGCGCGGCAGACACACCAACGATCCCGGCGCCGATCACGACGACATGCTGTGCGGATACAGGCTTCACCAGCCGGCTCCTTTTCCATTCTCCCACTGGCACTCTGCGCAAGTCGAATGCGATACGTCAACATTTTATTTGCATTTTGTCATCGTTATGCGCCGGATGCTTGCCAGGGCGGCATTTGCGGTGGCATCTGGGGCAAGCGCGGCGGCAAATAAGGGGGCAAGGATGCAGGTGGATCAGGCGGCGGTGGGCATCGTGATGCTCGAATCGCGCTTTCCGCGCATCCCCGGCGATGTGGGCAACCCGGTCAGCTGGGACTTTCCGGTGCTGTACAAGGTGGTGCCGGGCGCCCTGCCCGGCCCGACGGTGCGCAGCGGCGCGCCGGATCGGTTGCCGGATTTCATCGCGGCGGCCGAAGCGTTGATCGCCGAAGGCGCGCAGGGCATCGCCACCAGCTGCGGGTTTCTGGTGCTGCACCAGGCGGCGCTGCGCGAGGCGCTGGGTGTGCCTGTCCTGTCGTCCGCTCTGATGCAGGTGCCCATGGTCGCGGCGATGCTGGCGCCCGGCGCGCGTGTCGGGGTGCTGACCGTGTCCGGCACGTCACTGGGCCCCCGGCACCTGCGGGCCGCAGGCGCGCCAATCGACACACCGGTGGGCACCACCGAAGACGGGCAGGAATTCACCCGCGCGATCCTGGGCAATGCGCCGGATCTGGATGTCGCGCAGGCCGAGGCCGACAATGTCGCCGCCGCGCGCGCCCTTGTGACCCGGCATCCGGAGATCGGCGCGCTGGTGCTGGAATGCACCAACATGGTGCCCTACGCCGCCGCCATCCGCGCCGCCACCGGGCGGCCCGTCTTTTCTATCGAAACCGCAATCCGATGGTTCCAAAGCGGCCTTGTTCCCCGCAGTTTCCCGCGGCCCTGACCCCCGAAAAAGACCAGATCGCGCAAATTTTAGCCAAGTTGGCCCAACTTCCGCCGCATTCTCGGCCTAAGTGCTGGTGCGGAACGGGTGGGGCCGCAGATTGACGATCAGGAGCAAATCATGCTGCGCAAGACGACCGCCCTGGCCCTTGCGGCCATCCTTGGCACCGCAGGCCCCCTCGCCGCCGCCGAACATACGGTAATGATGATGGGCGACGGTTTCTTCCCCGATGCGCTGTACATCGAAGACGGTGACACCGTGCGCTTTGTGAACGCCACCGACACGGTGCAACAGGCCGTCGCCGCAGACGCCAGCTGGTCGACCGGCGATGTGGCCGTCGATGGTGCTTTTGTCATGACCGTCGAAACCGGCATGCATCAGGTGTTCCTCGCCAACGGCGTGGCTGCGATCACCGGCACCGTGTTCTTCGGCGAAGCACCGCTCGACTGATCCGGACTACGTCTCCAGCGGTTCGATCAATTCGGGCCCCGAGGCGCGGTTTGAATTCACGCGGGCATCGACCCTGACGAACCCAAGATCATCTTCGGGCGCGGGCTGCATCAGGCGGGCCGCGCCCTTTCCCTGTTCGCCCAGCCACAGACCAAAGGCATCCGGCGTCAGCACCACGGGCATCCTGTGGTGGACCTGGGCCATCGACTGATTGGCGGCGCAGGTGACGATGGCGCAGGTGCGTTGCACGTCATCACCACGGCCCCAGTCCTGCCAGACCCCGGCAAAGACCAGCGGCGCGCCGTCCCGGCGGGTGATGTACCACGGCAGACGGTTGCCGTCGGCATCCTTGGTCCATTCATAAAAGCCGGTTGCCGGGATCAGGCAGCGGCGTTCGCGCGCCGCCGCGCGAAAGGCAGGCTTTTCGGCGATGGTTTCCGACCGGGCGTTGATCAGCAGCGGGCCGTCCGAGGGCGTCTTGTACCAATGCGGAAGAAAGCCCCAGCGCATCGACACAAGGCTGCGCCCCGTCTCGCCCGCCATGGCGACATGCACCTGAACGGTGGGGCAGACGTTGTAGTTCGGCACATCCGGCAAGGCGTTGGCGGGCTGCGCATCGAACAGCTGCGCCATGGCGTCGCTGGGCAGCGTGACGGCAAAGCGGCCGCACATCGCTGTCAGCCCCGGATCACGATGCGCGCCAGGATGCGGCGCACCAAGGGCGCGATCACCAGCACCGCGGGAAAGGCGATGCACCACGACAAAAACCAGGCCTTGACCCATGCGGCCCCAAACCCCGGCCCCGGCCCGAGCGACACAAACAGCGACGTCCCCGAGACAATGAACGTCATCATCGCGGTCAGCAAAAAGCCAAAGGCGACAGCTTCGAGGCGGGCGGGAACAAAGGGGCGCATGGCATCTCCGGCGGGCAGACTGCCCTTGTCTTGCGCGCACGGGCGGGCTGCGTCAAGCTGGGGCGCATGACCCAGTCGCCCGGCCCCGCCCTTTGCATTGTCTATTTCAGCGGCCAGGGCCACACGCGCCGGCTGGCCAAGGCAATCGCCGAAGGCGCAGGCGGCGCGCGGTTGGTCGACATCGAGGACCGGAGCGCCGAAGACATCGCCGCCCTGGCCGATGCCGCACTGATTGCCTTTGGCGCGCCCACCTACATGGGCAGCACAGCCGCCGCCTTTGACACATTCCTCGAAGAGGTCGCCGCCGACTGGCCGGACCATCCGTGGTCCGGCAAGATGGCCGCGGGGTTCACCGTCGCCAGCCACCCCAGCGGCGACAAATGGGCGGCCCTGACCCGGATCTGGGTCTATGCGATGCAGCTGGGCATGTTGTGGGTCGGCGCAAACGAGACCGGCGCGCCGGTGCGCCCAAGCGAGCAGGGCATCAACCGCGATGGCGCTTGGATCGGCCTGATGGCCACATCGGATCGGGACAAGGCCCGCCTGATCGGGGACGGAGACCTGGAAACAGCCCGCCGGTTTGGCGCGCGTCTGGCCTGGGCCGCGCGCAGCTGGCAGCCGGATCAGGGCGCAAGGATGCGCGAATAGAGCAGAAGGCCAACAGGTTCGAACGCCGCCTCGATCTGGCCCCAGACATTCAGGAAAGCCATCTGCTGCATCCCCGCCCCCTTGGCAATATCGGCCAGCGTACGTTTGCGGTCGATCCCGGCGATCAGCTTGGCGGCCTGTTTGGGCAGCTTGGGCACCGTCAGCTTGACGTTCTGCGAGGTGATCGGCAGCGGTTTGCCCTGCGCCACCGCCTGAGCGATCTTGCGCGGATCGACCGTCATGTGCGGCACGGCATCCATGCCCGCCCCCTTGCGCGCCGCCGCGCCCTTGGGCCGGGCATAGCCCAGATGCTTGCGGATCGCGCCGTGCAGACGCTCGGCCGTGGCCATCTGGGTCAGGCGGTCCATACCGGCGGGCACCTCGGTGATGCGGCCAAGGTCGTAAAGGGCATCGGGCCCAAGCGCGACCAGGTCAAAGCCCGTGTCGTCCAGCAAAGAGCCCCATTCGTCGATCCGGTAGGCGCGGTCCTGGCTGTGCAGCAGCAGGTCATAGAACCCCGCATCCGAGATCTTGTGATCGACCACATGGGGGTTCAGCTTGAACGGGTGGCCGTCGGGCAGCTTTGGCATCAATGCCTTGGCTTTTTTCAACTTGTCCTGCGGGCTCAGCCCGTCAAACAAGGCACCAAACGCCTCTTGCAGCGGATAGACCCCGCCCCGGCCATACGGCGCATAGACCATCCAGCCCAGCCCGCCATCGGGTTTGAGAGCGGCATGCAGCGCGCGCAGGCCCGCGCCCGGGTCGGGCAGATGGTGCAGCACGCCGCAGCAATCGATGTAGTCCACCGGGCCATAATCCGGCGCGTTCAGCAGGCTGTCGGTTTCAAACCGGATATTCTGCAGCCCGCGCGCGGCGGCGCGCGCCTCGGCGATCTTGCGCGCGCCGGGCGACAGGTCGAGATAGGTGATGTCGTAGGGCTTTTTGGCAATGGTCAGCATCGTGGCCAGCTGGATCAGCGCATCACCCGTGCCTCCGCCCGCGACGATGGCGCGAAACGGCTCGGACCAGTCGCGGTTGCCCTTGTAGAGCACATGATCGATCTCGACCGGGTTTGACGGCGATCCGGTGACCAGCCGCTTGGCCTCGTCCGCCGGATCCCGTTCGGGGTAAGGATAGGCGTCATACTGGTCAACGATCTGCGACATGGAGAGCAAGCCTTTTGCATGGGTCGGCCCTTGCTACCCTGCCCCGGCGCGCGCCTGCAAGCCGATGCGCGCAGGCGGCCTTTTGCATCACGCGCAGACCGTGGCGGATTGCCTGTTTGTCGGCGCCCTACCTTGCCGCACCGTACGCGTCCTGCAACGAAATCATGGTGCGATGCGCACAGGGCGCGCGGGCGGTGAAGTTATCGAACCACGTGTTCGCATTGCTGGTGGCGCGCGCCATATCCGCCTTGATCCGCCGGCTGGACCAATACCTGTCATTGGACACAAGCGACTGCACCGGTGAGGTCAAAAAGCGCGGCTGGCCGATATACACCATGCGCCCAA
Organism: Pseudaestuariivita sp.; assembly: GCA_020629995.1. GTDB lineage: Bacteria > Pseudomonadota > Alphaproteobacteria > Rhodobacterales > Rhodobacteraceae > Pseudaestuariivita. The sequence continues at coordinate 20,456 of JAHDCH010000012.1, forward strand.
AGGCTGCGGTGCAGGCGTTTGCACTGTCCGGACAGGCCTCGCGGCACAAAAGCCGGTAAGGCGTCCACAGGCGCACGTCGGGTGCAAGGCTTGCCACATCGGCATAAAACGCGCCGTCCCGGATCATCGCCACGTTGTCCGGCGCCAGCCAATTCCACCGCATGGCCAAAGGCACGCCCGCCTGTGCGGCGGCGACCGCACCCGCACCCGGAGCCCCGGGCAAGCGCGCGTCAGCCAC
>JAHDCH010000013.1:0-12784 GCA_020629995.1 Pseudaestuariivita sp.
AGCACGGCTCCAAGGTGGATCCGTCGACCGTGGAAGCGATCGAGCTGGCCGTGGCCTCGCTCAAGGACGACCTCGAGAAAGAGGACGCGACCGCCGACAAGCTGAACGCGGGCATCCAGAACGTGAGCGAAGCCGCGATGCGTCTGGGTGAGGCGATCTACAAGGCCAGCCAGGAAGAGGGCGAAGATGCCCCCGATCCGGCGGATGCGGGTCCCGGCGACGACGACATCGTCGATGCCGATTTCGAGGACCTCGACGACAGCAAACGCGCCTAGGCGCGGTGCGTAGGGTGGGCAAATTTGCCCACCCTACCGGAGCTGTGAAAGGGGCCGAAAATGTCCAAGAGAGATTTTTACGAAGTTCTGGGCGTTGCCAAAGGCGCGGGCGCTGACGAGATCAAGAAAGCGTATCGCCGCAAGGCGAAAGAGCTGCACCCCGACCGCAACGCCGACAATCCCAAGGCCGAAGAGCAATTCAAAGAGGCCAACGAGGCCTACGAAGTGCTGCGCGACGCCGACAAGAAAGCGGCGTATGACCGCTATGGCCATGCCGCGTTCGAAGGCGGCATGGGCGGCGGCGGCCGGCCCGGTGGTGGGTTCCACGGGCAGGGTGATTTCGCCAGCGCCTTCTCGGACGTGTTTGATGACCTGTTCGGTGACATGATGGGCGGCGGCCGCGGTGGCGGTCGCAACCGGGCCACCCGCGGCTCGGACCTGCGGTACAATCTGCGCGTTACGCTCGAAGAAGCCTACAGCGGCCTGCAAAAGACAATTCAGGTGCCGACCTCTGTCGCCTGCGGGTCCTGCGATGGCTCGGGCGCCGAAGGCGGCGCGGAACCGGCCACATGCCCGACCTGTTCGGGGATGGGCAAGGTGCGCGCGCAGCAGGGCTTTTTCACGGTGGAACGCACCTGTCCGACCTGCTCGGGCATGGGCCAGATCATCAACAACCCCTGCGGCAGCTGCGGAGGCCAGGGCCGCATTGAAAAAGACCGCGCATTGTCGGTCAATATTCCGGCGGGTGTCGAAACCGGCACGCGCATTCGCCTTGGCGGAGAGGGCGAAGCGGGTCTGCGCGGAGGGCCGACAGGCGATCTCTACATCTTTATCGAAGTGGCGCAGCACGCGATTTTCGAACGGGATGGGGTCAACCTGTTCTGCCATGTGCCGGTCAGCATGACATCGGCCGCGCTGGGCGGAGATATCGAAGTGCCCACGATCGACGGTGGCCGAGCGCGGGTCAAGATCCCGGCGGGCAGCCAGGCGGGCCGCAAGATGCGCCTGTCGTCCAAGGGCATGCCCGCGCTGCGTGGCGGCGGAAAGGGCGACATGTACATCGAGCTGGCGGTCGAAACGCCGGTCAACCTGACCTCGCGGCAAAAAGAGCTGTTGCGGGAATTTGAAGAGCTGAGCGAAGAGAACAACCCCGAAAGTTCGAGCTTTTTCAAATCCGTCAAAGGCTTCTGGGATTCCATGAAGGGGTGAGCAGCGCCCGGAAAACGCCCCTGTGGCGCGTTTTCAGCTGCGAACGGGCGGAGCCCCGGCAAGGCAGCGCCCGGAAAACGCTCCTGTGGAGCGTTTTCAGTTACGAACGGGCGGCGCCCCGGCAAGGCACAACGGCGTGCCGCACGTACAGACCGCGAACATTAGCGTTTCCTTAACTAGAATCGCACAGGTTTCGGGACATGTCCGACCGCTCTTACTTTGCCGAAGCTCAACTGCCGTTTGACGACCCTGTTCCCGTGCAGGCGGCTGACAAACAGCCGTCATATATTCGCGACCACCGCAAACGCCTGCGCGAGAGGTTCATGACCGGCGGCGCGCAGGCAATGCCGGATTACGAATTGCTGGAACTGGTTCTGTTTCGTGCGATCCCCCGTCGGGACGTCAAACCGCTCGCGCGGCGTCTGCTTGAGGCGTTTGGCGATTTCAATCGGGTTCTGTCGGCGTCACCGGCGCGGTTGCGCGATGTGGATGGCGTGGGCGACGCGGTGGTGATCGAGCTCAAGATCATCGAGGCGGCTGCGCACAGGCTGTCGCGTGCGAAGGTGATGCAAAAGCATGTGCTCAGCTCGTGGGACGCGCTGGTTGACTATTGCCACACCACCATGGCCCACCGCGAAACAGAACAATTCCGTGTGCTCTACCTGGATCGCAAGAACGTACTGATCGCGGATGAGGCGCAGGCGCAGGGCACGGTCGATCATGTGCCCGTCTACCCGCGCGAGGTTGTCAAACGCGCGCTTGAAGTGAATGCTTCGGCGCTGATCCTGGTGCACAACCACCCGTCAGGCGACCCTACGCCCAGCCACGAAGATGTGGATATGACGCGCCAGATCGTTGCGGCTGCGGACGCGTTGGGGGTGACGGTGCATGACCACCTGATCGTCGGCAAATCGCGCGAGCTGAGCTTTCGGGCAGAGGGGCTGCTTTGACGCGCGCCTCAGCGCACCCAGACCTCGACACGGCGGTTGACCGAACGCCCCCAGGGCGTGTCGTCGCAGGCCATGGGCATCATCTCACCAAAGGCGTCAGCACCCAGCGCCAGGCGGTCGAAATCCGCGGTTTCCGCGGCCTCGCGCACGGCGCGCAGGACGGCCTCCGCGCGCTGAAGGGCGATGCGGCGGTTGGTGGCGGCGTCGCCATTGCCGTCGGAAAAGCCCGCAAACAGAAGGTCGCGGGTGTCATAGCGGCCGGCTTCCAGCGCGCGCGCCAGCTGCTGTACATTCGAGGTGGATTGCGCATCCAGACGCGATGATCCTGCCTCGAACCGGAACGAGATTGACAGGCGTTTGCGGCTGGCAAGCGTCGTGACCATGGTTTGCAGGTCCTCCAGCCCGAATTCGGGGCCTGTGACCGAAACGGCGTTTACCAGGCGGTCGCCCTGCGCGTTCCACGGGATCTCCTCGGGGGCCTGATCGACAAGGCCAGCGCGGCGGATCACGATTTGCGCCAGAGGACTGCGCGTATAGGCCAGAAAGGCACGCGAGATTTTCGGCAGGCGGCGCGCGGGCAGATACAGGAACATCGGCGCGGTCAGCGGGTAGTCTTCGGTTTTGATGGTCTGCCGGGAGGCGGCCAGCGTGTAACCGCAGGCCCCCGTCAAGTCGAGCGGCTTGGCATTGCCCAGGTTGGCATAGCTGGCGATCCCCAGGCCCAAAGGATCCGAAGCAACCGCCTGCACCAGCCCAAGGTTGTCCGCATGGGGGATGATGCGCGCGGCGAGCTCGGCGCGTGCCGGGGACAGGATGCGGTCGTTCATCGATTGCGCCAGACCGGTGCCCGTGGCGGGCACGTAAAGATCGATCGGCGCGTCTTCTCCGCCCAGCTGTGCCCAGTTGGTGATGTCTCCGGACAGAACACGCGCCAGATCAGGCAGCGCGATGGCCCGCAGAGGATTGCCAGGTGCGACGACCGGCACCAGCCCATCGAGCGCCAGAACACGGCTGCGGTTGGCCTCGCGCAGATCGCCCAGCCCAGCCTCGCGGGCGAGGCGCACCTCGGCTGGCCGTATGGCGCGCAGGGCCATCACCACGTCCGCTTCGTCAGCGAGCAGGTCGGCAAAGCCTTCTTCGGTTGTGGTGCCAGCGACGTGCAGGCGGGCCACAACGCGGCCCGCGGCCGGGTCGGTCAGGGAATATGTGCGGACCTCCTCGCCTGCATCCTCGCGGTCGACGGTATAGCCCGAGGCGCGGGCGAAGGCTTCGATCAAAAGGGGGATGACGCGGGTGGCGATGACCGAACTGCCCGACAGGCGCGTTTCGGCGACAAAGGCGGCCAGGTTCGGGCAGCCCACGCCTTCGCAGGTCACGCCAGACCCGTCGACGGTCAGCTCGCCGTATTCCGTGGCAACGCGGTAGAATTCGCCATCAAAGCCCAGCAGCGTGCCACTGACGGTCACCGCCCCGTCCTGAGAGGTGAGCGTGACATCCTGCGCAGCAGCGGCAAAGGCAGAGCCCAAAAGAAAAAGTGCGGCGCAAATCGCCGCACGCCATGGTCGCATTACGCCCCCGACACGCCGGATCAGTTGGCGGCGATTGTCAGGTCTTCGACGAGGTTTTTCAACACCAGAAAGTCGCCAACGGTCGCACAATCGGGCATGAACAGCGTCAGGTCCTGCACCTTGATGGCGCTCGATTGATGGACCTCAAGCGTTTGGGCATCCACCTGGCGGCCACAGTTCGACGCGGTCACCTCGGCTTCGACGCTCAGCGATACCTCGCCTGCCGTCTTGGTCATCTGTGACGGGAAGGTGTACACTTCGGCCAACAGCGGCACGTCCAGTTCCGCCCGGCCCAGCTGAACCAGCAGACCCTGCTGACCCGAGGCTGTTGCCGTCGTGGTGCCCGGTGCCTGGGCGTGGATGTGCCCTTTGTCAAAGTAACTTGCCCCGAATTCCAGCGCATGCAGGCCAAGGCCGGTGTTGCCTTTCCATTGCACGACCGTCCGGTCGTAGGCCTTGAGAGATGCCACATCGATCTGCGCCACGGCACCGTTGCCGGACACGAACGAGGCGATGAAAACGGCGCGCGGCGACAGCGCGGGCACGATCAGGTCCAGCGCTCCGGCGTCATCGGTCATTTCGCTGAACATCAGGCCATTGTGGTGAATGGTCACGCGTTCGTTCGGCAGGCAGCTGGCCTCAAGCGACAGGGCAACCATCGCGGCGGGCCCGGGCAGGGCGCTCATCTCAATGGCGCAGGGCAGCTCGGTCACCGCTGCGTCAAGCGAATCGTCGGATGCGGCGATCTCGGCATCGGCGTCGGCTGTCGTGGCCGCAACGGGGATCACCGTGTCAGGCGCGTCGCGGGCAGTGTCCAGAACGGGCGTGACCTCGGGGGTGGAGGCAGCGGCGGTCAGCTTGATGTCCGTCACTTTCAAAGGCGCTTCGGGCGCTTCGGCGCGACGTTCGGTTGCAGACGTTTGCATGACAAACCCGATACCAAGCGCCGCAAGCAGCGTCAGGCCAAGAAGAGCGTTCCGATTCATCAACAACATCGCAAATCCACCGAGGATAGAAAGTCTCAAGTGGATAACTATTGGTTAATGCAGGCCGTCTTTGGACCGATTTTGGAAAGAGACGCGGCGCTTTTGTGGCAAGAATATGCCGGGCGCCGCGGGTCTTGTTGCAAAAATCAGGCCAGGCTGCCGTGGCAGTGCTTGAACTTTTTGCCCGATCCACAGGGGCAGGGATCGTTGCGGCCGGGGTTGCCCCAGGTGCTCGAATCGGTCTCGTCAAAGCCGTCGACCAGAGGTTCGGCCACCGCGACATCGCTGGCATCGCCCTGTTCGGGTTGCGCTGCCGCCGCTGCCGCCTGTTGCTGGGCCATCATCTGTTGCAGGATCTCGCGCTGCTGTTCTTCGGTCAGCGGCTGGATCTGCGCCAGCTTTTGGGTGACCTCGATCCGCAGCGAATCCAGCATCGATTCAAAGATCTGGAAGGCCTCGGATTTGTATTCGTTCAGCGGGTCGCGCTGGGCATAGCCGCGGAACGCGACGACCGACCGCAGGTGTTCCAGCGTCAGAAGGTGCTCGCGCCACTTGGCATCGATGGTCTGCAGCAGCACCTGCTTTTCGATGTTGCGCATGTTCTCGGGGCCAAAGGCCTCGGCCTTTTCGGCCATCAGCTTGTCTGACGCCTCTTCGAGCCGCTCGCGCACGACTTCGTCGTCAACGCCGTCTTCTTCGCCCCAGGCGATGACCGGTTCATCCACGCCAAGGTGTTCCATGGCCGAGGCATACAGGCCGTGCATGTCCCACTGGTCAGCGTAGGTCTTGGGCGGCAGGTACGTGTCAACCAGATCGCCGATCACCTCGTGGCGCATGTCGGTGACGATTTCCGACAGGTCCTCGGCCTCCATGATCTCGCGCCGCTGGCTGAACACCACCTTGCGCTGATCGTTCATCACGTCGTCGAATTTCAGCAGCTGTTTGCGGATGTCAAAGTTGCGCCCTTCGACCTTGGCCTGAGCGCGCTCCAGCGATTTGTTCACCCAAGGGTGCACGATCGCCTCGCCTTCCTTCATGCCCAGCGTCTTGAGCACGCGGTCCAGCCGTTCCGACCCAAAGATGCGCATAAGGTCGTCGTCCAGCGACAGGTAGAACGAAGACCGCCCCGGATCGCCCTGACGGCCCGAGCGGCCGCGCAGCTGGTTGTCGATCCGGCGGCTTTCGTGGCGTTCGGTGGCCAGAACGAACAGGCCGCCTGCATCCTTGACCTTTTGTTCCTCGGCGTCGTGTTCGGCCTCGATCCGCGCGCGGATGGCTTCCGGGTCGCCTTCGGGGTCGGCGGCGATGGCTTCCATGATCTGGAATTCGACATTGCCGCCCAGTTTGATGTCGGTGCCGCGTCCGGCCATGTTGGTGGCGATGGTCACCGCGCCCAGTTTGCCCGCATCGGCCACGATCTGCGCCTCCTGTTCGTGCTGACGCGCGTTCAGGACGTTGTGCGGCAGATCGGCCTGTTTCAGCATATCCGACAGCATCTCGGACTTTTCGATCGAAGTGGTGCCGACCAGCACGGGCTGGCCTTTCTTGTGCGCCTCGCCGATCTCTTCGACGATGGCGGTGTATTTTTCGCCGGCGGTGCGGAAGACCTGATCGTCTTCGTCGATCCGCGCGATGTCGCGGTTGGTGGGCACTTCGACCACGCCAAGGCCATAGATCTCGGCAAATTCCTCGGCCTCGGTGGCCGCGGTGCCGGTCATGCCGCCCAGTTTGTCATAAAGACGGAAGTAGTTCTGGAACGTGACGCTGGCGAGCGTGACGTTTTCGGGCTGGATGTCGCAGCCTTCCTTGGCCTCGATCGCCTGGTGCAGGCCGTCCGACAGGCGGCGACCGGTCATCATGCGGCCGGTGAATTCGTCGATCAGCACCACCTGGCCGTCACGGACGATGTAATCCTTGTCGCGCTGGAACAGCTTGTGCGCGCGCAGGCCCTGGTTGACGTGGTGCACGATTGTGGTGCTTTCGGGATCGTACAGCGACTGCCCCTCGGGCAGCAGGCCACGGGCCTGCAGATGCTCTTCGAGGAATTCGTTGCCCTCGTCGGTGAAGGACACGTTGCGCGTCTTTTCATCGATCTCGTAGTGGTCGTCGCTCAGGTCGGGGATCAGTTTGTCGATGCCCACGTACAGCTCGGACCGGTCCTGCGCGGGGCCCGAAATGATCAGCGGCGTGCGCGCCTCGTCCACAAGGATCGAGTCGACCTCGTCCACGATGGCAAAGTTATGCCCGCGCTGGTTCATCTCTTCGAGGCTCGAGCACATGTTGTCGCGCAGATAGTCAAAGCCCAGCTCGTTGTTGGTGGCGTAGGTCACGTCACAGGCGTAGGCGGCTTTCTTTTCGTCCTCGGGCTGTTGCGGATAGACGACGCCGCAGGTCAGGCCGAGGGCGTTGAACACCTTGGACATCCATTCAGCGTCCCGCTTGGCGAGGTAATCGTTGACGGTGACGACATGCACGCCCTTGCCGGTCAGCGCGTTCAGATAGGCCGGGAAGGTGGCGACCAGCGTCTTGCCTTCGCCGGTCTTCATCTCGGAAATGTTACCCTGATGCAGGAAAATCCCGCCCATCAGCTGCACGTCAAAGGCGCGCAGGCCCAGCGCGCGTTTCGCGGCCTCGCGGCAGTTGGCAAAGGCCTCGGGCAGCAGGTCGTCCAGCTTTTCGCCGCCCATGGCGCGTTCGGCCAGGGCCTGCGTGCGGTCCTTGATCTGTTCGTCGGTCAGCTTTTCGAACTCGGGCTCGAGCGCGTTGATCTTTTCGACAAGGGGGCGCGTTGCCTTGATCTTGCGGTCGTTGGGGGTGCCAAACACCGCTTTGGCCAGTTTGCCGAACATGATCTCTCTCAATCCTCTTTCGCGCCTTCGTGAGGCGGGCTCTCTTGCCCGCGGCGCGCGTTCCTCATAAGGGTTTGGGCAACGCCCTGCCCTTGCAGTCCAAAGCGATGTAAGGGCCGGATATACCCGTGTCAACGCGGGCCCGCCCCGGGCCTGCCCGATGATTGAGGACTGTCACCCGATGACCAGATTTGCCGCCCTTCTTGCCACCTCTGCCCTTGTTCTTGCTCCGGCGCTGCACGCGCAGGAAACCGCACAGACCGAGGCACCCGCCGACGAGGTGCAAAAGATCGAAGCCACCGCGGACACGGTTGTCGCCACGGTGAACGGGCAAGACATCACGCTGGGCCACCTGATCGTGGTGCGCCGGGGCCTGCCGCCCGAGTATCAGAACCTGACGGATGAGCAGCTGTTCGACGGCATCCTGAACCAGATGATCCAGCAGGCCGCCGTTGCCGAAGAGCCCGAAGGCGGCCTGCCGCGCGCGGTGCAGCTGACGCTGGACAATGAACGCCGCAACATCCTGGCCAGCGAAGCGGTCCAGAAGGTTGCCGACGAAGCGGTGACCGACGAGGCGCTGCAAGCGGCCTATGACGCGCAGATCGCCGACCAGCCGGCCGAGCAGGAATACAACGCCTCGCACATTCTGGTGGATACCGAGGAAGAAGCGATTGAAATCGTGGCCCAGCTGGAAGGCGGGGCCGACTTTGCCGAGCTGGCCAAGGAAAAATCCACCGGCCCGTCGGGCCCCAACGGCGGCCTTCTGGGGTGGTTTGGCAAAGGCGCGATGGTTCCTGCTTTTGAGGCGGCCGTGGTCGCGCTGGAGGCCGGCGCAATTTCGGCCCCGGTGCAGACCCAGTTCGGCTGGCACGTCGTCAAGCTGAACGAAGTGCGCGACAAGCCGCGCCCCACGCTGGACGACCTGCGTCCGCGCCTGGCCGACGAAATCCGCGAAGCTGCCGCGCGCGCTTATGTCGATGCATCCAGCGCCGCCGCAACGGTTGACCGGATCGACATGGCGACAATCGACGCGTCGGCGATTTCGAACTACGACCTGCTCGAGGATTGATCCGATGGGAGCCACGCCGCCCCGTTCACCGTTGGCCCCGGATGGGTTTCCCGATCTGCCGGTGATTGGCGGCGTGCGGTTCGCGTCGGTGGCCGCGGGTGTCAAATACAAGGGCCGCCCGGATGTGATGCTGGCGGTGATGGACGCCGGATGCGCGGTCGCAGGCACCTTCACCCGGTCCGCGACGCGGTCCGCTCCGGTGCTGGATTGTCAGGCCAAGCTGGGTGGCGACACAGGTGGGCCCGCGGCATTTGTCGTGAACTCGGGCAATTCCAACGCTTTTACGGGGCGCAATGGGGTCGAGGCTGTTGCTGCGGTGACCGCGGCGGTGGCATCGGCGACCGGTGTGCCCGAGCGCCGGGTTTTCATGGCGTCAACCGGCGTGATCGGAGAGCCCCTGCCGCACGCACGGATCACGGCCAAGCTGGCCGAGCTGAACGCCGGTCTGGATGCGGGCGGCATCGCCGGGGCTGCCGACGCCATCCTGACCACTGACACGTATCCCAAGGGCGCAGGCCGCGTCGTTTCGGTGGCGGGCGGCGGCACGGTCAGCATCGCGGGCATTGCCAAGGGATCGGGCATGATCGCGCCGGATATGGCGACGATGCTTGTCTATATCTTTACCGATGCTGCGATCGGGCAGGGGGATCTGCAGGCTCTTGTGTCCGGCGCTTGCGAGCGCACGTTCAATGCGATCACCGTCGACAGCGACACGTCGACATCCGACAGCCTGCTGGTGGCGGCCACCGGGGCGTCTGGCGTGGACGTGACTGGGGATGCGGCCTTTGCGGCGGCGCTGGAAGAGGTCATGCTGGATCTTGCGCATCAGGTCGTCCGCGACGGCGAAGGCGCAACCAAGTTCGTCGAGATTACCGTCGGCGGTGCGGCAGATGATGCGGCGGCACGGGCCATTGGCCTGGCGATCGCCAACTCGCCCCTCGTCAAGACGGCCATTGCGGGAGAAGACCCCAACTGGGGCCGCGTGGTGATGGCCGTAGGGAAATCGGGGCAAGCGGCAGACCGCGACAAGCTTTCGATCCGGTTCGGAGATATCCTGGTGGCCGAAAATGGCTGGGTGTCGCCGGACTACCGCGAGGCGGATGGCGCAGCTTATATGCAGCAGCAGAACCTTGTGATCGGAGTGGATGTGGGCGTCGGGTCAGGCACGGCAACCGTCTGGACCTGTGACCTCACGCACGGGTACATCACGATCAACGCCGACTACAGGTCGTAAGATGGGTGGAACCACCCATCCTACAAAGGTTGTCCTTGTCTCGGCCGTGGCGCTGATCGACGTGGACGGGCGCGTCCTGATGGCGCGGCGGCCCGAGGGCAAGTCGATGGCCGGCCTGTGGGAATTTCCCGGCGGCAAGGTCGAGCCGGGCGAGACGCCCGAGGCTGCGCTGATCCGCGAGCTGCGCGAAGAGCTGGGCATCGACACCTGGGCCTCGTGCCTCGCACCGCTGACCTTTGCGTCGCACGGCTATGACAGCTTTCACCTGCTGATGCCGCTGTTTGCCTGCCGCAAGTGGGAGGGCACGCCGCGCCCGCGCGAAGGACAGACCCTGAAATGGGTGCACGTGCACGAGATGCGCGACCTGCCCATGCCGCCTGCCGACATCCCGCTGATCCCGATCCTGCGCGACTGGCTCTGACGCAGGGTTCGCGCGCTGCCGCTCAGGCAAGCGACTTTTCCAGGCAACCGCTCAAATTTTAAACGATTTGTGAAGTTTTGATTGGCAAGCTGCGTGGTGCCACCTAGATTCAGCCCAAGCAGGCAATTGGGGAGTTGCAGTATGCTTAAGACCATCATTCTTGGAAGCTGCGTGTCCGTTCAGGGCGTGTTCGTTCGCAAGTTTGCGGATGGGCGCATTGCCGTGCGGGTCGGGGATCGCCTGTTCAAAGGGATCCCTGCTGCCTGATCAAGCGAGAGCCTGAGGCCGCCTTAGCAGCACAAAAGAAAAACCCCGGAGCATGCTCCGGGGCTTGATGCCTTGTTACGCGACGCGCCTGATTGCTTATGACAGGGTGCGGGTCACTTCCTCGCGCTCGAAAATCTCGATCACATCCTGCGGGCGGATGTCGTCGTAGTTTTCAAACGCCATGCCGCATTCCTGGCCGGATTGCACTTCGGCAACCTCGTCCTTGAAGCGCTTGAGCGTTTTCAGCGTGCCTTCGTGGATCACCACGTTGTCGCGCAGCAGGCGCACACCGGCGGACCGGCGGGCGACACCCTCGGTGACCAGACAGCCAGCCACCTTGCCGACGCCAGTGACCTTGAAGACTTCCTTGATCTCGGCATAGCCGATGAAGTTTTCGCGGATCTCGGCGGACAGAAGGCCCGAGGCGGCGGCTTTGACGTCGTCCACAAGGTCGTAGATCACGCTGTAATAGCGGATTTCGACGCCCTTCTGGTTGGCCGTGTTGCGGGCCGATGCGTTGGCGCGGACGTTAAAGCCGATGACCGGCGCGCCGCTTGCTTCGGCAAGGCCCACGTCGGTTTCGGTGATCGCGCCAACGCCCGAGTGCAACACGCGCACGCGCACCTCGTCGTTGCCGATCTTTTCCATCGCCTGAACGATGGCCTCGGCCGAGCCCTGCACATCTGCCTTGACCAGGATCGGCAGCTCGGAGACGTTTTCGTCTTCCTTGGCTTTGGCCAGCAGCTGATCCAGCGTTGTTGCGGCGCCGGCTGCGGCGCGTTTGTCCTTGGCGGCCTTTTCGCGATAGCTCGCGATTTCGCGCGCCTGCGCTTCGGTGTCGACCACGTTCAGCACGTCGCCCGCTTCGGGCGTGCCGTTCAGGCCCAGCACTTCGACCGGGACCGACGGGCCTGCCTCTTTGACGCGGTCGCCCTGATCGTTGACCAGCGCGCGGACCTTGCCCCATTGTTCGCCCACGACAAAGATGTCGCCCTGTTTCAGGGTGCCGTTCTGAACCAGAACGGTGGCAACCGGGCCGCGGCCCACATCCAGCTGCGCCTCGATCACGGCGCCAGCGGCGGCGCGGTCGGGGTTGGCTTTCAGCTCGAGGATTTCGGCCTGAAGCGAGATCGCTTCCAGCAGTTCATCAAGGCCCTGGCCGGAAATGGCCGAGACTTCGACATCCTGCACTTCACCGGACAGCTGCTCGACGATGACTTCGTGTTGCAGCAGGTCGGTGCGCACCTTGGTCGGGTTTGCTTCGGGTTTGTCGATCTTGTTGATCGCCACGATCATCGGCACTTCGGCCGCCTTGGCGTGGTTGATCGCTTCAACCGTCTGCGGCATCACCGCGTCGTCCGCCGCGACCACCAGCACCACGATGTCGGTCACCTGTGCGCCGCGCGAGCGCATCGAGGTAAAGGCCGCGTGGCCGGGGGTATCGAGGAACGTCAGCGTCGATCCGCTGTCCGTGTTCACCTGATAGGCACCGATGTGCTGGGTGATCCCGCCCGCTTCGCCCGCGACGACCTTGGCGTTGCGGATCGCGTCCAGCAGCGAGGTCTTGCCGTGGTCGACGTGGCCCATGATGGTCACGACCGGTGCGCGCGATTTCAGATCGTCCTCGTTGTCCTCGACCGAGTCGATGACCTGTTCGACGTCCGAGTCGGACACCCGGGTGACCTTGTGGCCAAACTCTTCGATGATCAGCTCGGCTGTGTCGGCGTCGATGGTCTGGTTCTGGGTGACCATCATGCCATTGTTCATCAGCGCCTTGACGACATCGCCCACGCGTTCGGCCATGCGGTTGGCCAGCTCGGCCACCACGATCGCCTCGGGCAGCTGCACGTCACGCACAACCTTTTCACGCTCGACCGAGCCACCCATTGCCTTCTGGCGGGCGCGCTCTTGCTTGCGCTTCATCGCGGCCATCGACTTCTGACGGCCACCTTCGCC